>JAKSCF010000473.1 GCA_022360735.1 Clostridia bacterium | reverse complement strand
CTTTATATTTTTCTCATAGTAAACTGATTCTCTTTAATTCAGAGTTAGCAAAGGAAGGGATCCAAGATTACTTAGATATGTTTTTTCGAAATACACAGCCTCGGCCTAATACTTGGATTGTCATTTGTGAAGGTGAAGCCCGTACAATTCTAGATGAAATACCGGGACTGTTTATTGACAATTAAAAAAAAAAAAAAAAAGAAAGAGCCACCATCAGTGTTCAAAATATGCATGACTTTATGACACGATTGGTCAGTAAAACAACGGCGCCTATTACGGGCATGATCAGGTTAAAAGAAGAAGGAGAACGCATTGATTTGGAATTTATGGGTACTGCTGTTTTTGAAGAAGACAAACTCATCGGAATGTTGGATGAAAAAGAAACCAGAGGTTTGTTATGGGTGCTTGGAGAAATAGAAAGCAATACGGTGGTTGTAGATTCAGCTGATCAGACGGGTAAAATTGGGGTCGAAATTTTGAAATCAAATAGCAAAATTAAACCTGAAATGAAAAATGGCGAATTCAGTATCAAAATTGATGTTACCACATCCGGAAGAGTCGTTGAATTAATAGGCAGGGAAGATATTACTGATGTTAAAATATTTAAAGCTTTAGAAGAGCGTATGGCCGATACCATAAAAGAAGAAATATTATTGAGTATCAAGAAATCAAAAGCATTAAGGGCAGATACATTTGGTTTTGGAGACGAGATCAATAAAATATATCATAAAGAATTTGAAAAAATCGAGGGTGCATGGCAGGAAATTTTTCCTAAAACAGAAGTTAATGTAGAGGTTGAAGCTAAAATTTTGGGTATAGGGACGATCTTAAAAACGTTTGAATAGCAGAATTTGGCTCATAAAATAGATGGTGAATAGGATATGGAAAAAAAAATTAATAATTTATCTTCTCTGGAACTGTATACAACCATTCTTATTTACATGATGGTGGCATTGGTATATGGGACATTTCCTCAAATGACAGGTGGTTCAGATTCTTGGATAATAACCATAGTCACCATCTGTATTGGATTTGTTTATGTTTTTTTATATTTAACATTAACTTCTAATTTTCCAAATAAAACAATTTTTGAAATCAATATATTGGTGTATGGAAAATATTTAGGAAAAATGATTAGCATATTGTATCTTTTTGTTTTTTTATCTCTATGTTTTGATACGCTATTATGGTTTAGCTATTATGTAGAAGGCGCTGTATTACCGGATTCGCCCCGACTTCTTATTATAGTGTTAATCAGCTTACTTTCTTTTTATACCATAAAAGGCGGCATCATTTCATTGTGCAGATACTCTGTCATATTAGCATTTTTTACTTTTTTAGAGCTGATTGCCATATCTATTTTATTATTTGAGGATTATGATTTTAGCAATTTATTGCCCATTGCTACCAATACATCTTTAAAAGATATTATTAATACGGCTATTCTATATTCAGATTATTCTTATGGAGAAACTCTGCATATATTTTTTATGTTTTTTCCTATGATCAGTAATATTTCAGATATTGCTTATAAAAAGAAAAAAAATATTTATAAGATACTAATTCTCGGCGGCATTTTTATGCTAATCGTAAGCATTATCAATACGGCTGTAATTGGCAATTTGAGTTTTATGATACGAAGACCCACTTTGTATGCCATAAGTTTAACCAATATCAGAACACAGTTTTCTATGGAGGTTATATTTATTATACAATTTATAGCTATAGAGTTTTTTATTATTACAGCCATATATAATTCTATCATTCGGATGACTTCTCAGCTGTTGAATATTAAAAATTATCGACTATCTATTGTGCCGATAGGTATTATTATTCTAAGCGTTTATTATTTTGTATTCCAAGAAAATATTTCTGAAGTCGTCTATGATGATTACTATAACAGCTACTGGTATATTTATTTCAATGTTCCAATAAAACTGGGACTGCCTTTTTTAACGCTTATAGTCATTAAAATGAAAAAAATGTTGAGAACTGAGAAGGGGCGTTAAAATGAAGAAAATATCTCCTTTAGAGCTGCATGCAGCTATATTAGTTTATATAACCTCTACAACCATATACAGTAACGTCACTCAACAGCTTCTACAAAATAATGCTTGGCTGGGAGCCATAGAAGGTTATATTGTAGGATTGATATATGTATATATTTTTATATCATTGACGTCAAAATTTCAAAATAAAACCATTATTGAAATTAATGATATCATCTATGGCAAATATATTGGAAAAATTATCACCGGTATATATCTGTATTTATTTATTGAACAATTGCTGGATGCTCTCCTTTGGTCTAGTTTTTTTATTCACCAAGGCATCATGCCGGATCTATCAAGAATTTTAACGGTCATTTTAATTATAATAGTCAGTCTATTTAGTATTAAAAATGGAATTATACCCATATTAAGATATGCGGTCCTGTTAGCCTTTATGACGTTTACCATCTTAATTATTACATACCTTTTATTGTCTGGAATCATTGATTTTAGTAATTTATTACCCATTGAAGTGTCCCTAATGGAGGTGTTTAAGGCAAATATTATAGATATTGATTATACATACGGTGAATTAATATATCTTTTTTTTATCATCTTTCCTAACACCAGCAACATTTCTGATGTTTTATATAAAAAGAAAAAATATGTTTATCTTACTTTAACGATAGGCGGAATATATTCTCTTTTTGTATATATAAGAAATTCGGCTATTTTGGGGAATTTAAGCTTTATGTTTCGATATTCTTCTTTACAGGTTGTAAGATATTTGGGAATCGGAGAGGTGTTTTCAAGATTGGAAATATTGTTTTTTATTGAATATTTAGGCATGATATTTTATTCTTTCTGCATTATTTACTATTCATTAATCTATATGGTGTCTCAATTATCAAATATAAAAAGATATAATTTATTGGGAATATTAATAGGGATAGCTTTAATTATGGGTACTTATTATTTAATTGAAAATATTTCTATGACTGAATTAAATGATTATTATGATAAAGAATATATCTATACAATACCTGGAATTAGACTAGGTTTACCTATTATAACCTTAATAATATTTCATTTAAAAAAAATATTTGCAAAAAATGAAAAGAATGAGGCTTGAATGAAATGAACGATGTAAAGAAAAAAATTTCCCCATTAGAGCTGCATACATCAATTCTTGTCTATATGGTAGCGACTAGTGTATACAATAATTATCTTCATTCTACAGGGAAACATAATGTATGGATATCAGCTATTATTAGTATCTTTATAGGGTTATTTTATGTCTTCATATATATATCATTAAGTTCAATTTATCCAAATAAAACCATTATTAAAATTAATGATATTATTTTTGGCAGGTATATTGGGAAACTCATTAGTGTCATATATATATTTGTTTTCTCAGCAATGCTGTTGGATACCATGGTTTGGTCCAGCTTTCTTTTAGAAGAATCCATTGCTCCGGATTCATCAAGAATTTTTGCTATTATTTTAATAACGGTGTTCAGCTTAATTGCTATTAAAAATGGCATACAGCCTGTTATTCGATATGCTTTGGTTTTAGTTGTTTTGGGGTATGTGGTTTTAGGAGTAACGTATGTCTTATTGTTAAAAGATATGGATTTTAGTAATTTATTGCCCATTGATGTGCCTATAAAAGATATCTTAAAAGGGAGTCTTTTACATGTGGATTATACATATGGAGAATCAATTTATTTCTTTCTAATTATTTTCCCGGGTTTCAATAATATTAAAAATATTTTACATGAAAAGAAAAAATATGTATATTTTACTGTCATATTCGGAGGACTGTTTACCATATTGGCTTTTGTAAGAAATGCTGCAATTATTGGGAACCTGAGCATCTTATATCGATATTATTATCTTAACGTGGTAAGGAATATTGAAATAGGAGAAGCCAGATTGGAATTGTTGTTTATTCTTGAAAATATTAGTTTTCTGTTTTTTTTCT
>JAKSCF010000067.1 GCA_022360735.1 Clostridia bacterium | reverse complement strand
TTGATATCAATGAGACAGTAATAAAAGCAATTAAAAAAGGCTCAATTAATATACAAGAGCTTTATAAAGGGGTACACATTGGAAAAGTGGCGCAAGATTTAATTAAAAATGCCAAGCTGTCTGTCTATAATAATTATAATAGACAAAACAGTGATCCTTCAGTATTTATTATAACAGTTGGTATCGCAGACCAAGAAGATGGCAGCCATGATATTTCCCCGTTATCAAATTTACTAGACACTATTTTACCATCTTTAGTAGATGAGGATTTGTTGATTTTTAGAACAACGATGATTCCCGGAACATGTAACAACTTTATTGCACCAATAATAAAATCCCTTAATAAAAAAATATATCTGGCATATTCGCCTGAAACCATTTTAGAAACCAGAGCATTTGAAGAATTAGAAAATAATGTGAGAATATTAGCGGGTCTAGATGATGAAAGTTATAATAAAGCAGCAATTTTTCTTAAAAGTTTATCCCATTCCAAAATAGAAAAAGCATCGGATATATTAACGGCTGAAATGGTAAAGGTTGTACAAAATATAACTCGAGATGTGGACATTTCGCTTATTAACGAATTAAGTGAAATTTCTTCTCATCTGGGGGTTGATATTTATGAATTACGTAAACTCGTCAACACACATCCAAGGATAGAACTGCTTTTACCGGGGCCTGGTGTTGGAGGTTATTGTTTGCCCAATGCACTAAAATATTTAGAAGGTGCTTTAGAAAAGGATACCTCTTTACCTTTAACATTAATGCAAACGGCGCGTAAATTAAATGAAAAAAGACCTCAAGAGATAGTAAAAATAGTAAAAGATGCCCTTAAGAAAGAAGGAAAAAGTTTAAAAAAATCAAAAATTGCAATGGTGGGGTTAGCTATGAAGGATTATTGCGCCGACTGTAGATATAGCCCGGCAATAGAAATTGCATCTCAGTTAATAATCGAAGGGGCAAAAATTTATGCTTTTGATTCTTTGGTCAGTCCTCCGTACCCTTATCAAGTCAAATCTTTTGAAGAATGTATAAAAAATGCAGATTGTTTGTTGATTACTGCAAAACAATTCAATATGATATTTGACGTAGATGAGATTATAAAACTAATGAAACAACCGACCATTGTAGTAGATACAAGAAATGTTTTTCCAATAGATACACGTATTCTCTTATATCGAACATGATACACCACTTAAATGTAACTTTTTTAGATGTTATCATGATATTTTCATTATTAGAATTTTATTCCAGGGTATTTTAAACAATTATAAAATTACATTATAAAATGTTATGAATAAGTCAGTAACATTAATTTAACAAAACATATGATTTTACAAAATTCGACAATAATTTAATTCAAAAAGTATTATAATATATATAATTTAGACACAAAATTGTCTGAGCTGGAAAAGATAAAATATTAGCCAACGTTCATTTAATAATATATTATTCCTTTTGGTAAGTGATTAATTTGGACCGCAGGTTTATAGGTAACCTTAAATACCTAAATATAATGTACAAGGAGACATAATAGATGAAATGGTTTCGTAATTTGAAAATCAGTAAGAAGCTGGTATCATTTTTTGTACTTATTGCAATTATTGCAGGTGTTGTAGGCGGCATAGGATACACTGGGATGTCCAAAGTCCAGAATTCTCAGGATGATATTTCTAATGTGAGGCTGCCGGTTGTAAAGGCACTTCTTACCATAAGTGAAGCACAAACGGCTGTAATCGCCGGAGAAAGAGGGCTCATTAACAGGAGGATGATGGATCCTAGAGTTAGAGAGGCAGAATATCAATATATTGAGGACGCTTTTGTCAGAGCTGAGGAAGCACGGTCGGTATATGAATCTTTTCCTAGAAACGAAGATGAACAGGAGCTTTGGGAAGTATTTGAATACAGATGGGACAGATGGGTAGAAGGTCATGAAATAGTTATGGGCTTCTCAAGAGAGAAAGATAATCTAATATCCAAAGAAAAACTTTCAATATTCGATCCTGAAGTAGAAGCTTTAGATGAGAAAATTTTATTTGCTTCACTTGGCTCAAGAACCGGGTTTTTGATAACAGCAAGAGCATTAAATGATGTCATAGATGTTAATGTAAAAGAAGTAGAGCGTCTGGACATGCTTGCAGATGCGGCAAATAAAAGAACGACATGGATTCTAATTATTTCAAGCGTAGCAGCAATGGTTATTGCAATTGCATTAGGCCTATTAATAAGCGGCATTATAAGCAGGCCATTAAAACAAATGGTACAAGCTGCCAATAAGGTAGCAGACGGCGACATCGATGTTAACATTTCAAGGAATACAAAAGATGAAATAGGGGTTTTGGCCAATGCCTTCAGTAATATGATCGATAATATTAAGGGACAAGCAAAAAATGCGGAAGCAATTGCTGAAGGTGATTTATCCATAAACATCAACGTAAAATCTGAAAAAGACGTTTTAGCTCTTAGTATGCAAAAGGTTGTGCAAGAGTTAAGAAGCCTTATAGAGGAAGCCAATATGCTTTCAGAAGCAGCGGTAGAAGGAAACCTTAAAGTACGTGGCAATGCTGTTCAATTCAAAGGTGGATATAATGAAATTATAACAGGCATGAACAATACCATTGATGCCATTACAGAACCTTTAGATGTAGCGATGAATTTTATTTCAGAATTAGCAGACGGTACAGCCACGGAGGCTATACCTA
This sequence comes from Clostridia bacterium, assembly GCA_022360735.1. The sequence goes on along the minus strand of JAKSCF010000067.1, from coordinate 2,271 downwards.
ACGCAGATCAATACAAAGGAATTTATGGTGATCTTATTAAAAATCTTAACAGCGTATTAGAAGTCTTTATGAATATGTTAAATGAAGTGACTGGTTTAACGGAGAAATCATTGGAAGGAGACCTATCCTATAGAGCCGATGTTACAAAGCTTAACGGCAACTATGTTTATCTGGTAAAAGGAATCAATGATACTTTAGATGCAGTGATTCAACCTGTTCAAGAAGCATCTGAAGTTCTGCAGGAAATGTCCAAAGGTAACTTGAGTGCTAGAGTAGCAGGTGAATATAAAGGCGATCATGCAGAAATTAAAAATGCCCTTAACTTTACAGGTGAAACCATACAAGGGTATATTGATGAAATCTCAGAAGTATTAGGTGATATGTCGGATAAGGATTTAACAGGTGAGATCAGTCGAGAATATCTTGGAGATTTTATTAAACTTAAGGACTCTATTAACTACATACTAGAACAATTCAACCTTGTGCTTGCAGAATTTAATGCTTCGGCCCAACAAGTAGAATCGGGTGCTGATCAGGTAGCATCTTCCAGCCAAAGCCTTTCACAAGGAGCATCCCAACAGGCTGCCTCCGTAGAAGAAATCGGTGCAACAGTTACGGAAGTAGCTGAACAAACAAAAGAAAATGCAGAAAACGCTAGTAAAGCCAATGAACTTTCTATGAAAGCGAAAGAAGATGCTCAAAATGGTAATGCGCAAATGAATGAAATGCTAAATGCAATGAATGAGATAAAAGATTCATCTAAAAATATCTCAAACATCATTAAAGTCATTGACGAAATAGCTTTCCAGACCAATATATTGGCACTCAATGCAGCAGTGGAAGCTGCAAGAGCAGGAGAACATGGAAGGGGATTTGCCGTTGTAGCTGAAGAAGTAAGGAACTTAGCAGCAAGAAGCGCAGAAGCAGCAAAAGAGACAACAGATTTAATTGATAACTCAATTAGTAAAGTTGAAGATGGGTACAAAATAGCTAATAACACAGCCGAAGCCCTTAATGAGATTGTATCGGGGGCTACGGATACGGTTGAAATCGTAGGAACCATTGCTAATGCTTCAGTTCAGCAGGAAAATGCCATATCAGAAATCAATCAAGGTATTGAGCAAATATCTCAAATTACACAAACCAATACAGCGACAGCAGAAGAAAGTGCATCTGCCAGTGAAGAGATGGCAAGTCAGGCACAGATGTTGAAAGGGTTAATTGAAGAATTTAAGCTAAGGCATATTGAAAAAGAAATAGCAGGATATTCAGGTAGCTTAGAACATGAAGAATCCCCTATGCTTACTGATGATACCCAAAACACAGAAAGAGAAGCGCCATCTGAAGTGACAGACATGAAAGACATAGAAATAGCTATTTCTGATGATTTTGGGAAATACTAATCAAATGAATATGTAAACTGTTTCAAAACGAATTTATTTTAAAACAATTGGGCGTATTGCAATACGCCCAATTGTTTTATACTTTGTTTACCCCTTTAACTTAAATATAATAATACCAATGATCATGATCACCACCCCTAAGGGCTTTGTAAAATCAAATTTAATCTGAGGATTTTCAAATAACCCAAAACTGTCAATAAGCGTTGCCATGACCAATTGAGTAACCAAAATAATTGAAACCGATAAAGTTGGTCCTAATATGGAGATACCTTTCATGACACTAAAGATAATAATAACACCAAAAACACCGCCTAATAAATAGAATTTATTGACCTCTGAGTACTTTTCTATACTTCCGTTGCCAAATGCAATCATCATAAAAACAGCGCAAATTAATCCTGATGCGTGAACAATTGTAGTGGTTTCCCAAATACCAATTTTATCACTCACTCGCGTGTTAAATACACCCTGGAGACTAATAAAAAGACCTGCAATAAGAGAAAATATAATACCTATCATAGAACATACCTTCCTTTTCAATCTATATTGTTATCAAGTAGTAAATTGTTTTCATAGATATTACCGTGAGATAATGCCTCTAAGGCTTCAAAATCTTTAATAATAATAATGCCTTTTTTCTTTTGAATAATACCTTTGTTTATGAGTTGTGAAAAAACTCTATTGAGATGCCTGTAACTGCTTCCCAGTAATGTAGCGATTTCAGTTATTTTTGGAATCGTTACTTCACTTTCACTTGAAGCATTGTCTTGGCAGATGGATAATAAAAAACTTGCCAGGCGGTTTTCCAATGGGTATAGAACATTGATAGTGGCTGAGTTGGAAATTGTATACAGCTTACTGCTTAAAT
>JAKSCF010000068.1 GCA_022360735.1 Clostridia bacterium | reverse complement strand
ACTTTTATACGATCAAAAAAAACCGAACATGGATTCTGTTCGGTTGATCTAAGCTTAAGTGTGAAGATAGGAAAGAAAAAGAACTATTTTATATTCTTTCTCTCTTTTCATAATGGGTGTGAAGAAGCTCGTGAGGTATTTTTCCAAAAGGTTCTCCCAGATACTCTTTATAGAGTTGCAACACTTCGGTATTTTCATGAGATTTTCTTCGCTTTTTATTCTTATCTTCTTCATATATGGCTTTTTGACGCTCTTTAACGATTTCATCATTACCATGATGGTAAGGCTGGCCGCCGCCTCCGATGCATCCACCGGGGCATGCCATAATCTCGATAGCATCATATTCGGATACCCCGTCACGTATGCTTTCAAGAAGTTGGCGTGCACTTCCCAGGCCGTTGGCAATTCCGATTTTTAATTTTTTTTCTCCAATATCAACCGTTGCTTCACGTAAGCCTTTGATACCTCTTAACTCTGTGAAATCGACTTGCTTAAGTTCTTCTCCCGTAATCCATTCATATGCTGTACGCAATGCAGCCTCTATAACGCCGCCTGTTGTCCCAAATATAACTGAAGCACCTGTAGATTCTCCTAATGGCCTATCGTAGTCACTTTCCGGCAGCTTTGCAAAGTCAATGCCCGCTTCCTTAATCATAGCACCCAGCTCACGTGTGGTGACAACAATATCTACATTATTATGCTCATCCTTTGTAAGCTCAGGTCGTTTCGCTTCAGCTTTTTTTGCAATACAAGGCATAACTGAAACGACTACAATCTTAGATGGATCAATGTTATTTTTCTTGGCATAATAAGTTTTAGCAATGGTACCAAACATAATATGGGGTGATTTACAAGTAGAAGGTATATCTAAAAGCTCCGGGAATTGATGTTCTATAAATTTAACCCATGCAGGACAACAGCTGGTTAACATAGGTAGTGTCTTATTTTCCTTAAAACGATAGATCAATTCTGATGCCTCTTCCATAATCGTTAAATCTGCACCAAAGTCTGTATCAAACACACCATCAAAACCCATTCGTTTTAACGCTGTAACCATTTGTCCGGTAACAATCGTACCCGGTTCCATATCAAATAATTCACCTAAAGCGACACGTACGGCAGGTGCCGTTTGAACAATAACATGTTTATCAGAATCGCTAAGAGCAGCCCATACTTTACGGGTGTGATTGACTTCAGTCAGCGCAGCCGTAGGACATACTGCAACACATTGGCCGCAATAGGTACATGAAGATTCTACCATTGGAATATTAAAGGCAGGGCCGACGAAGGCTTCAAAGCCGCGCCCAATGCCAGATAAAATGTGACAGGTTTGTACTTCGTTACACATGGTCTCACAACGTCTACAGTAAATACATTTATCCGCATTTTTGACGATAGCACCACTGGATAAGTCCAATGGATATTCCATTCTTTCGCCTTTCCATTGAAGATGCGTGATGCCCAGCTCTGATGCCAAACCTTGTAATTCGCATTGAAGGTTTTTGGGACATGTAAAGCAATCGTTCGGATGGTTGGATAAAAGAAGTTCTACTGCCATTCTTCGGGCAGTAATGGCTTTGATTGAGTGTGTACATATTTCCATTCCATCAGTAACCGGGGTGACGCAAGCAGGTACTAAAGCTGCTCTGCCCATCAATTCAACCATACAGACCCTGCACGAAGCGGTTTGATTTACCAGTTTTAAATCATGTAAATCCAGATGGCAAAGTGTAGGAATTCTAACACCGGCTTGATGTGCAGCCTCTAAAATAGTAATCCCTTCGTTAACCGTTAAGGTTTCATCATTTATTTTAATATTTAATTTATTT
>JAKSCF010000070.1 GCA_022360735.1 Clostridia bacterium | reverse complement strand
GATGAGTAAATAAAAATCTAAAGCCAACAGATACAGCGACTGCAATAAACATCCACAGTGCAAATTTCGAAGGCAACGCAGCTTCCCCTCTTATATCTAGTAAAACTCTGTACACTGAGTATGCCGCAATCATAATAGATAATGAAACCGATATGCTTATAAAGAATGTCCATAGAAATCCCATATACATCCTTCTTTTATACTTCTCAGTCCAGTTTATTATCTTTCTTACCGATTCAAACATGTTACTACACCCCCTTCCTTTCTTCTACCCAGCTTTTTGAATTGACCAGTGCATTCCACATATTATTGTATACTTCACTCTTCTTCAACAAATTGTCGTGAGTATCTTCTGCTTGTATTTCACCATTATTTATGAGCACTATTTTATCTGCATCCTTAATTGTCGTTAGCCTATGAGCAATTACAATCAACATCTTGTCTTTTGTTAATGCTGATATAGACTTTTGTATTTCCCACTCATTCTCAGGATCTGTATATGCTGTTGCCTCATCTAATATTACAATGGGTGCATCTTTAAGTATCGCCCTGGCAATACATATCCTCTGTTTCTCTCCCCCTGAAAGTCTTTTCCCTGCTTCACCTGCAGTTGTTTGATATCCCTTATCAAGCTCTGATATGAACTCATGGCACCTCGCTGCCTTTGCTGCCTCAACTACTTGATCATCACTCGATTCAGGATTTCCCATTCGTATATTTTCTAAAAGAGTGCAATCAAATAAAAAATTATCTTGTGAGACAAAACTTATACAAGCGGATAATTGCTTAAGAGGTATCTTTCTAATATCAATGCCACCAATACATAACTTACCGTCAGAAACATCCCAAAATCTCGCTATAAGCTTCGCAATAGTAGATTTCCCACTACCAGATGGTCCAACCAAAGCTGTGAATTTGCTATCACCTAACTTTACATTTACATTCTTGAGAACCTTATTATTTTCTTTATATGCAAAACTGACATTTTCCAAGGTTACTGTATAATCTTCTATATCTACAAATTCATCGCAATCTGTAAGTTGTAATAAATTCAATATTTCATCTGCATCTTCTACTGCATACTCAATCATTTTCGAGTTATTAACAAAAGTCTGTACATTCATTAGCGCCGGCACTACTCCCATTGCTAATAAAACACATAACACAAACTCTGCAGGTGTTAGAGATCCACTTTGATATAGTAAAATCCCTACAGGTACAACCCCTAGTAACGTAGAAGGCAACATCGACATAGAAAAGCTTAATGCCGTCATAATACTTTTTCCCCACTCCAAAATATACTTTCTAAACTCGAATATGGCATTCTCATATTTTGCGTACGAAGTATCAGATTGATTAAACATTTTAATAACTTCTATTCCTTCTGAGTACTCAACAATAACACTGTTAACATGGTCACTTGCCTTCATAAAGTTTTGGTATTTTTCTGTATAACCTTTAAGTGTTAATCCTATAACAGCAAACCCTATCGGAGCAGTAATGAGTGTAGCAAGTGCCATTCTATAATCAACAACTATTAAGTAAACGTAAACACTCACAGCAAGTAGAAGATTAGAAAATCCTTCTGGAATCATGTGCGCTATAGGAAGTTCTATGATTTCAACTCTATCTACTATAATATTTTTCAGCTTACCTACTTTCTCACTTTTAACAACACCTAATGGAGCTCCCATTAATCTTTCTGACATCTTTAGCCTTATATTGTTCAGTATTGTATATGCTGATATATGCGAAAGCATAGTAGACATCGTATGAAATACAGTTCTACCAATATACCCGGCAAAACAAAATACAACCCAAAACACAATTCGGCTTATCTCTGCCGTTTCATTTGTCAGAACCACCACAATTCTGTAAACGCCATAATATGGCAGTAACCCTCCTAAAACACCGATAATTGCAAAAAGAACGGAAAACAGCATTTTTAATTTACAATTTGATGTATGCCGCATCACTTTCCTAATCCAATGTTCTTTCATATTTTGACCTCCATAATTGAATCATTTTTAATTCACTTCCTGCGATTTTTTATTTCACTAGGTAATTCTCCCATTACGCTTTTAAATGCTTTTGAAAACTTACTTGGATTCGAATATCCAACACATAAAGCAGCTTCAGCAACTGATAAATCTTTTCTAATAATTTCGTTTGCAGCAAAATTCATTTTATATTCTTTTATGTAAGAATATATTGTTGTTCCAAACACTCCCTTAAAACACCTTGTCATATTCGTCAAAGGAATATTGAACTTTTCAGATAGCTCGTCTAATGTGTAATGATGCTTCAAATCACTTGTTATTAATGATTGAATCGCTTTTATTTTATCAACACTCCCTTTATAGTAATATTCGCTCTTATTTTCATTAGAATCATGATTCATTGAGTCCAAATATAAGAGCAGTTCATATATTTTTATCCTAAAGAAAACATCTTCCTTCTTTTCTCGGGCTTCATTGATATCAAGAAATATCTTGCTTAAACCCTGATCATTTCTTGTGATATGGGGCGTGGCTCCTTTAGTAAATTTTGCTCTCAAATCTTCTAGGTTCACTGGGAAGTTAGTAATACTACTGTCAATTGATTCCTGAGCCTGCGGGAAGTAAAAGGCTACTGTAATTCCATTATATTTATTTAACGGCAGTTCGTGGCTTCTTCCAACCGATGACATATCTGATATACTTGTATCCATGGCACTTAGACAAAGACACGTGTCATTCTCTAACGTGTATTCCAGTCTTCCTTTCAGACAATAGTCTATAGAAAACATATCAGCATCATGCGTTAGCTTACTTTCCATAGTCTTCATATGTGCATCTGCAAAAATCAAATATATCCCTTCCATAACCTTATACACTGTCATATATCCTTCACCAGTCTCGCTCTTAAATATAAATAGGTTGCAATTTTCATTCTTCGCATGTATAAAGCCATTCCCCAATTTCATTTGTTCAATTCCCACTATTTCCACTCCTTAAAGTAAACTTGTCTTGGATGAAAATGATAATTAATCTCTATTATATCATTGTTAATATTTCCATCCACTCCATTTCGGTCACTTAGCTCCATTACATCAATTTGATTTTGTTCATGTTTTTACAACTATTTTCGATTCTACTTTAACTCTCGAACAAGTAATTTGAAATAATACAAGACAAAAAAGCAGATTAAAAGCGCACTGTTTCTTTTTCTTACTTGTGAAAATCAACATTCACTTTAACGCCATAAGCAAACAAGCTTACTCTCTCCCGCATAACAAAAGGCAATCTACTCCAACTCTAGATCACCCTTGTCTTCTAATCTATTAATTCTGTATCGTTCATATCCCATTATCAATAGTGCCTACATGCACAACTCCGGTGTCATATCATATTCTCGAATCGAATCCGGATACACTCTTTTATCGTCAAGAATTCTCTTATCTGCTTTGGCAACTAGCGCTGAATGATTTTCATTCATTTCAACACACATAGATCCTTCAGATAATTATGTACACGCTCCGCCTCTGTATCAGACTTTGTTTTCACTTTTAGTGTAGTAATGTTATCACCAAACTCAAAATTCTCTACAGGAAACCGATTAATAATCTCTTCATTCAGCTCAACTATTTCAAATCTATATTCTGTAGCCTCACTGACTGAAATATCTTTTGCTAAAATCATCCGGGATTTCTCTTTGTGAAAAACTCTGATTCTTGATTTCTATATGGGAAAATTTTTCAAGCCTATACAACTCTCATCAAAGTATAATAGAGATACTACACTAACAATTCTTACCGAGAAACTGAATACTGTGGGCATAAAAGATCATAAAACAATACTTAGAATATTTGATGTCCTTTTTGAAAAAAGAAATAATGATAATTAATACAAGAAAATTTCAATATGTATATGTAATACTTAAGTCTTAAAAAACCGTTAGAAGATTCTAATCATGCAGCTTTTTGTTAGTAGTAATTTGGATAAACACATGTACGAAATATATAACAAATCAAAATTTTTTCACATCTTATAAGTGTAAATTGTTTAAAACTATATCAAAAGTTCATGTCAATATGATACAAAATATAAAATTTTTGATTAACATAGAAACCATTTTCACTTTTCCACGTCTAATAATTGGAAACTAAAAATTTTAAAGAAAGGATAAGTGCCATTATGATTAAATTGAAGCTACACAAAAAGGTATTCATTTTTTCTGCTGTTTTAGTAGCAGTTTTATGCGGTGTACTTACATTGACAGGTGCTTCTCCTATTATGCCAATCAGTGCATCATCGACACAGCAGGACATACCGCAGAAAAAGCATTTCCTTACCTGGGAAGAAGTTGAAGCACTTGTTGACGGAAACTTAACCTACGGAGAACTTTTTGACACTTATGACTACAATGGTATGGGTGCGGAAGTATGTACATATACTTTTGCCATTGAAGATGAACAGCCCTTTTCCTTGATAGTCATCAGCGGTGATGATATCAATAAACCTTTGCTTGTCCAACTGTATTCGGAAAATAATCTTATGACACTTGACTTAAATAGAGAAAATTTCATAAGGATGATGAGCTTACTGGAAAATAGTCCGAAAAAGGAAGACGCTTCTTTTGGAAATCAGCATAAAACAAGCAGAATTGAGATATCTCCTGAAAATGCCGCTAATTTACAGGAAACAGCAAATCAAGGAGAAAATCTATGGCTCCTAGACCCAAAGTCGGTGGCTTCAATTCTGCTGGGACTGAAAGGCGGATATTTTTCAGACGCTACCGGGGAAGCACCATCCATGACTCTGGAATACAGCTATGAGTACGAAAAAGTGGTTATTGAACTGTACCAGCCGGTGAAAACAGGCCGGGACGGAATATGGCTGGTAAAATCTTATAGGACTGTCCTTAATGCAAAGAACAGCTCTTCGTCCAACATCCGGGATAAAGGAATTAAAGTTGAATTTGACAAGAATATTGAATCCGACAGCAAAACCATAATACTCAAACCATCACAGACAATCACGGTAAGTCCTGAGTTAATGGAGCAGCTAAGGCAAGGGAAAGAAGTATCCAGAAAGCCTGTTAAAGAAATATTTGCTACAACACTGGACATAGCGCAAGAGGATGATTCAGTAAGTCTTGATTTTACTTTTTGCAATATTTCAAAAGAAGATTTGATGTTTTATTTCAGTTCAAGTCAAAAATTTGATATTTTTATTCAAGATAGTACAGGACAAGAAGTGTACAGGTGGTCTCATAATTATTGCTTTTTATCGGCGATAGTAGAAGCAGAACTAAAGAAGGGTGAAAAGCTTTCATTTTCAGAGGTTTGGGATTACACGGACAATGAAGGGTATCAGGTTCCGCCGGGCAAATACACCATTACAGTACAACTTCTTGCCAAGTTTAAAAAATTGAGACTCATAAATCCTTATGAATTAACGGCAGTAAAGGAAATTGAGGTTAATTATAGTGAATGAATATTGTATCAATTAACTAAATCGCATTATGTTATTTAGTATACGTGTTATATTGTGATGTATCTAACTTGACAATTAAATTATGATTGCTAAGGGCAACCTTGTCTGAAAGCCATAGGATTAAAGGTGCTTTACCAATACTAATGATGGTTACATTTAAGGCGATGACACATGCGGAGAGATAATGATACTTGCACACAGTCGAGGTTAAGTTCCAGAGTGCGCCCCGGTCAATGACGGGGAGGTGAGATTCCTAGAGACTGGTTAACCACCGTCTGCCGGATAAGAGAAATATGCAATAAGACCAAAGCAGAATGTGGCACAGGATATGACCATTTGTGCACATACAGATGTGTTACCAGCAAGTGCAGTCCAGCTTCGCTGGACGCACGGAAAAGAAAAAGCCACTGCAGAGTTAGGGCTTAGCTTTCTTGCGTACAATCTAAAAAGAGCGCTCAATATGATAGGTGCAAACAAACTGATAGCAGCAATGCAGTAGGAAACTACTGCTTTTTTGCATTATGCTAAAAAAGCACGGTTTTTGATGAATTTTCACGACAAAAATCCGGCATTCATTATATATAGTAACACTGAAAAGCCTTGATAAATAAACGTTATAAATATTATGGCTTTTAATGGTATTTAATAAAAATTAGCAAAAAATAAATAGAGTGTTTGCAAAATGTTTGCAGTATAGTTGAAAAATTAGAAGCTAAAAGTTCTAATAAATTTGAAGTTACTTATACTGATTATAAAAAAAGTTGACATATGATAACGAATTTGTTATTATGGAATTGACAACAAAAATGTTATAAAAAATAAATAAGGAGGGTATACTTTGTATGAGATAATTTTGTACGAAGATGCCCGGGGCAATTGTCCAATAGAAGCCCTTATCAATGAATTGGATGGGAGAGCAGCAAAGGATAAAAATGCAAGAGTTGCCTTGAAACAAGTGAGAACATATATTGATATACTTGAAAGGTTAGGCACTAGAGCAGGCGAACCTTATACTAAACATATTACAGGTGACATCTGGGAACTTAGGCCGGGCAAAAATCGAATACTATTTTTTGGCTGGACCGGAAAGAGAATCATACTGCTGCATTGGTTTAGAAAAAAGACAAGAAAAACTCCTACTAAAGAGATTGAAAAGGCAAAAAATGAAATGAATGAATGGATTATGGCTCATGGGCAAGAGTAAGGGGATATATTTCCCTTACCTCGAAAGTGGTATAAAGCTCTAAAAAGTATACATTAAAAATAAGGAGTGGGGTGTGTGTAATGAAACGCTGGAATGATGTCAAGAAGAATATCTGTTCTTTAACTGATGCCGAAAACGAAGAACTAGATATGCTGGTTGAAATTATTGTTCAGATTAAATCTAGAAGAACGGATCTTGGCATCAGTCAGAGAGAACTGGCGGAAATAAGTGGATTGAAGCAAGCAGCAATTGCAAGGCTTGAAGCTATGGGAGCAGTTCCTCAGATTGATACTTTAGCGAAAGTATTAAAACCTCTTGGGTTGAAACTATGTGTTAAACCAAGTAATTAAAAGTAAAAAAGTTTGGTTAGCCCTTCGATGTACAGAAGATTGAAATTAATTAAAGAGATTAAAAGAGGCCAATAGGGAGTACTTTGTATGGAGTACTCCTTATTTGTTAAACCTATTGGTTTAAGATTTTTCAAATTCTGTTATACTTAATTAGATTAACCTGACAAAATAACTTTTTATGAAGCAACTGCTTCTATAACATAGATTTAATGCTCTTTGACACTTGAATATGTGGGTTTTCGGACCATGCGTTCTACTTGAAACAGAACTTTTCGGGCTTCGGTTGCCATTTTGATCGACTGCTCAGCTACCATTTTACCTAACTTTTCTTTGGGTGAGTCAAGTCTGGTAATTGACACCTTATATGCATCACTGGTACTTACAAGTCGGCTCGTTTTCTTTTAGCTTCATACTGTTACGCGGATTACAGGTTCAGTTTCTCCCGCTTTTAACATATGTTGTACAAGTTTTCTATTTAGTTTCTTTTTAACCTCATCATATGAAGGGTTATCAATAAGATTATTTAATTCATATGGGTCATTTTTTATATCATATAAATAATCCCCTTCATAAACATCGCTATTTGGATATAATCCTCCGTTCTTATTAGGAGCATAAACACTGTACAGGTAATCTTCAGTTCGAATGCATCTGCCTACACGGCTTTCACTGATTTGAGAAAAAATCTCATTTGCTCGATTTGGGGATTTACCGTCTTTTACATCTGCTAAATTTTCACCAGTCATAGTATCCCCTGCATCTATACCTGCCATTGCTAGGAATGTCTTTGGTAGGCTAGCAGTACTAACAAGATCTTTAACTCGCATACCACCTCTATACCCAGGTCCAGCAATAATCAACGGGACATGCAGACACCCGGAATGGCATGACCTTTTATAATCATCATAACCATTTTTGTGGCTGTCATTATTCCTCGTTCTAAAGTGTGAACCATGGTCTGATGCATATATAATGATAGTATTTTCGTAAATTCCTTTTTCTTTCAACCTGTCAATTAGTCTCCCCAGATTATCATCTAGACTTCTACAACATCCGAGGTAATCAGCATACTCCTCTTGTGCATCCCCTTTTAACGCGACTAAGTCTCCTGGTAATTCAAAATCAGCAAACCTTTGTTTTGAGCCATTTGGTCCCTCATAGTGATTATGGTCGTTCTGATGATGAGGTTCAATATGAGAAATTGTCATAAAGAAAGGCTTATTTCCATCCCATTTATTGAGAAACTCCAATCCATAATCTGTAATACAATCTACTCTATATCCTTTAAAATCTAAGCGATTCATGTTTTCATCAAATACATACCCGTCATATCCATGAGATGTGAATTCCAATACATCTGATACCCGCCAAAATCCTGTATAACCGCCTCTACGCTCAGGAGGAATTGCAGAATGATGATAGTCAATTGCCGGAGGCTTTTCGTGTTCACCGTCACTTGCCAAGTGCCACTTGCCTACATATGCAGTTTCATAACCATTTTCTTCAAAGTGATTTGCGATGGTTTTTACATCCAATGGTAAAGCAACATTATTCCTGTAGCATCCCGTTCGTGTTGGATATATGCCAGTCTGGAGTAATGCTCTGCATGGACCGCATACTGGCTGAGGCGAATAAGCTTCTTCAAAAACAACGCCTTCAGCAGCTAATTCATCCAGCCTTGGAGTCACATCCAATTTCTGTCCATATGCACCTATTGTATCCCAGCGCTGCTGGTCTGAAAAATAAAATATTATATTAGGTTGTTTCATTGTTTTACTCCTTTTCGCAAATATACTAATTGAGTTAAAGCGATATTCTTCATTCTTTAATGGCAAATTCTATAGTTAAGTCGTAATTTTTTGTTTCACTAAAATCAAGCATCGGTAAATCGCCTTGTTCTCTGTGAAATTTTCTACCCTTTGTAGAAACATTGCCTGGCTCAAAAGCCATTACATTTATTCCATTCCTGTTGTTTCTCCATTGTGATAAATACGGACATTGTTCTTTGTTATATGAAATAGAAACGTTTAGTTTTTTCATGTTATTGTTAAACCTTACTTCATTACTCATCTTAATTTCAACTTTCTTGCTATCTGATTTAATTTTTTTATGCAGCACTACACTAGGTTTACCATCCAAAGATAAACGAGGCATTTGCATTGACATTAACGCCTCATCGCTTCCATTAACTACTTCCTTTTCACTTTGTAATTCATGTACATGTGTATTGCTATCTATCAAAGGATATCCAAAATTAAGATGATATAAAATCATGTGAGGCTGCCTAACAAACTGGTGATTTTCCACTCGATCTGATATATCAATTCTATTCTTATCTAAATATGTAGTAATAGTGCGTTCTAATACCAATTTCTCGCCACATGCTTTAGTTTCTATTATTTGCCCTTTACAAACCAATTGACATTCATCGTGCCTCCACAGTATTTCCGCCTGGAGCAAAGTAGCTGGTATATATGAGATCTTTCCATGCTGACCATAGTATTCACTTTCATCAATACTTGGTTTACCAGCTTGCTGTAAACCACATGTAGTAAGTAAGCCTCCTTCAAAGCCGATATGCCATCCTTTTGCTTCCTTATCATAGAAAAATGGGGAAACTCGCCCTGTAGATGATACCCAGCTTACAGGAATACCTTGTATTTCACACAAACCTATATCAAAACCTCTACTTATATTTATCTCAAAACGCAAACCTGTAGCATTCCTAACTTGAATAATATGATTCATACCACCAGACGAATCAATGATTTGCATCCGTTCAATTGATGCTATCTGCCTTATATCACCAAATTTTTCACTTAATTCCCGTCGACTCTTGATCCCATAAATATCCATATTATCCTCCTTTTGGTTTAGATGGATTTACTATATACCTTTTGTGCTTATTTATTATTTCTCGAATCTAAGAGCCTTAAGTATTCTTTAAAAAGCATACAATTTAGAGAAAATATAAATATTTTTAAAGGAGGAACCATTCAAATATCAATATTTTCCATTACCTTAATTGCAGACTCTATAATTATTTTATCTCCTTCAAATTTTCTATTATAAAACAGATACTCAAATAAAACTCTAACAGCTTTGTACCCATTCATAACTGCATCTTCTTGAATTACAAAATCTAAAACTCCCTCTTTTAAATATTTCTCTGCAGGTTTTGAATCACCAAATTGAAATATACATAAATTCTTTCTTTCAAGAATATTCACTGCTTTATATACTTCATCAAAGCATGCTGTTAATACCGCCATGGCTGTGATATCATCATGACTATTTAATAAATGAATTGCACTTTCAAAAGATTCGGATTTCTTGTTTTTCGTTTCAATCACATCAACTATATCAATATCCAATTCTCTTTCTTTAATATAGTCCTCTATACCTTCGATTTTCTTTTTCTGTGCTAATACAGACTGTGAACTGCATAGTATACCTAACTTCCCTTTTGTTCCAATAATTTTCTCAAGTAAATTCGCTGCAATTCTACCTTCCTTATAGTCGTTTTGTCCTACAAAGCATAATCTGTTGGAGTTTGGAATATCCCATGAACACGTAATGACAGGTATTCCTTTACTAACTATACTATCAATAGTCGCTTTTATTTTGTCATTATTTATAGGTCTTATTATTAGGCCAGATAAATTGTCCATTTTTGCTCTATTTAGAACGTCAAGTATTTCTTGTGGCTCAAAGGAATGTATGAAGTAAAACTTTGCTTTAATACCAAAATCTTCAATTTCATCAAATCCCTTATCAATACCTTTTTTCATTTGAGAACAATAGTAACTCATCTCTTCTGATAATATTATAATTCCTATCGTTATCGGATTTTTTCCATGTACAAGTGCCTTGCCAATCAAATTTGATTTATAACCTAATTCAGCTACAATCTTTTCAACTCTAGCTTTTGTATCCGGACTAACTCCACTTCTATTATGTAAGGCCCTATCTACTGTACCTATTGAAACGCCGGATAACTCTGCAATTCGCTTTATAGTTACTTTCATTCCATTTCACTCCCAATGTTACATGTTTATTTACTTAAAGTGTATAATTAAATATAGTGCTATCAATATATACTTCCATTCAACATTTATGTTCTACTTTCAATTTAATAAGTACTTCTGTCTTTTATAATTGAATCTTTTGGCGCACTTCTGAGATTTTTAGGCACCTTCCAGAAATTATCATCGTCCAAATTCCGTATACTACCCCATTCTTGCATTAACTCCAAATGACTTTCTTTTATTTTTTCATTATTTTTGAACTGTTCTATATCCCAGTTACTATTAATATGTTTTTTCAGCTCCATTACTACCTCTGGATATGTATCTGCTAAGTTATTAATTTCATCAGCATCATTTTTTAGATTAAACAGTAAATCTATATCTGAATTTGATTTATAGGATATTAGCTTCCAGTCGTTTTTTCTCACCATAAAAGATGGCGTTTTGTTGCCATCGCAGTCTTTTTCCATATATTCAGATAACACTACTCTATTATTCAAGCTAGCGCCATTAATTATCGTATCTACCAGGCTGACTCCCGCTTGCTGTGGAGGAATTTTTGCACCAACAAGCGCACAGATAGTCGGGCCTATATCCATAATGCTGACCAGACCATCTACCCTTTTACCCTGGGGTATATTTTCACCTTGTATTATACATGGTATTCTTGATGAGTATTCAAAAAATGTTTGTTTGCCATAGAGTTGTCTTTCACCTAATTGATCACCGTGATCAGAAAGATAAATAAAGACCCCTTTGCGATTATTTCTTTTCAAATATTCTTCCCATGCTGCTCTAACTTTACCAATCTGAGCATCCATAATTTCTATCATCGCATAATACGTAGCTTTCAGTACCTTTAACATATCCTCACTTGCAGTTTCAAACTTGTGCTTTATAAAATCTAAATCATAGTTCAAGCTATCCAAGCCTACAGTTGGAGTTGTCATTTTATCATAATAATAATCTACTAACTCAGCTGGTGCCATATATGGGAAATGTGGCGCATATGTTCCAGTAACAATCAATTGAGGTCCGTGGTGGTCTTGCTTAAGATAACCTAAAACACTCTCAACTACATCTCTGTCATATGCAAGAACAGGTGAATCACCTTTTCCTATTATATCTAAACAATATTTTGCTGCAAAGGATCTCCCGAATTCTCCATAATCAGAATTATCTAGTGGTCCATTCCCCCAATATGGGTGACATATATCCCCAACATATCGTTTGGAGAATCCATGTCTTTGATCAGGACCAATAAAATGCATCCTGCCACACAAAACTGTTTCATATCCTTTTGTAGCCACCGAATGAACAAATGTAGGCTGATCAGCAGGAAAAGATGTGCTGTTGTTAAATACGCACATTCTAGATGGAAGCTGGCCTGTTAAAAAAGATGTTCTAGATGGTACGCATAGTGGACAAGAAGTATATGCATGATCAAATACAGTTCCTTCATTAGCAAGACGATCCAAGTTAGGAGTTCTAACGATTTGATCACCCATAAATCCAGATATTGATGCTGTGTGTTGATCACTCATGTATATTAAAATATCAATATCGTTCATATTAACCTCTTTTCTAAATATCATCTTCTATATATTTATTATATTCTTTTTTTCTTCTTGCTCTTATACAGCTTAAGATCATCATTACAACTGTTATTACTAAAAATACCAAACTAATAGGCCTCTTAAAGAAAATTGACCATGATCCATCAGACATAACTAAGCTTCTGCGCAAATTAAATTCAGCCAATGGTCCTAATACAAATCCTAGAACAATTGGTACAGGTGGAAAATCTAACTTTATAAGTAGATATGACAGTATTCCAAAAACGATAAATACGCCCATCTCAAACACTGAATTGTTAACAGCATAAGCTCCTGCTGTACACATAAGAACCAATATGGGTGCCATTAGTTCATTTGGTACTTCAGTTACTTTTGCTAAAGTTTTTGTTAAGATTCTTCCTTGTATAAACATGAATATATTAGCAATTACAATACCAATCATAATGGCATAGACTATTGTTCCTTGTTCTTTAAACAGTGTAGGACCAGGTACCATGCCTTGGATCATAAATGCACCTATTAACGCTGCTGCAGAAGGGCTGCCTGGAATACCCAATGTCAAAAGAGGAATCAAAGATGCCGCTGTAACTGCATTATTGGCTGACTCTGATGCTGCAACCCCTTTAAGTTCACCTTCACCAAATTTTTCATTATTCTTAGCTGAACGTCTGGCTTCATCATAACTGATAAATGACGCGATTCCGGTACCTGCACCTGGTATTGCACCTATTATTGTACCTATTATTGAAGACTTGGCCATTGTAGGAAAAATGTGTTTTACGTCCTTTTTCAATAACTTATCATCATTGTTAATTTCTATTTTTTTTCTTTTCTTATGCTCATCTCCAAATATGTCAATTACTTTTTCCATAATGCTTGGTATTGCAAATATACCAATCAACACAGGCAGTAAGCTCAGTCCTCGCATCAAATTAACATTACCAAAGTTAAAACGCATTACACCTGTCATATTATCCATCCCAACCATAGCAATCAGGACTCCCAGCATACCTGAAATTAAACCTTTTACTATATTACGTCCGCTTATTCCTGCAATAATTGATAATCCAAATATCGCTAAAGCAAAGTATTCTGGTGGACCAAAGTTAATTGTAAAGTCCGCAATCGCTGGTGCTGCAAATAACAATGCAAATCCACTTACAATACCACCAAATGTAGAAGCGAATAAAGCTGTTAATAGTGCTTTTTTAGCATGCCCTTTTTTTGCTAGTGGATATCCATCTATCATCGTTGCTGCTGCTGCATTTGTTCCAGGAGTTCCTATCAATATAGCACTAATAGAACCGCCGAACTCACCACCGCAAAATATGCTCATCAAGAAAATAATTGATACTGCCGGTTCCATGTTAAATGTAAACGGGAGGAATACAATAATGCCTAATGTGCCTGTCAATCCAGGAATTGCACCAAAAATTATTCCTATTAGTATACCTAAATTGATAAAGATAAACATCTCTAAACTGAATATATATTTAAGACCTTCTAAAAAATATTCTGTCATTTTAGACCTCCAAGCGTTGGAAATTTAACTTTAAGCACAAGTGAAAATACTAAATATATCACTATAAAAAATGCGAATACAATAATGTATCTTCTAATTTTTTTTGTTCTAAAATATACCAAAGAACCAATGCCCATTAGTAGACATGCAACAAGCATTCCAACATATTCAACTAAAACAATATATACTATTAATATTACTAAATAGATTGCCCCTTTAGCTTCAAGTCCTAAATTATACTCTTTGTATACTTCTTTTTTAAATACCAGGCTTTGGAACACCAATAGAGCTCCCGATATACCTATACCAATTGCAAGCATATCTGGTATCAATCTAGAATTACTCTGAGCCTTTTGCATCGCTGCTTCACCTATATTAATTTGATTAGGAATAAGCATCCATACAATAAAGGAGAGGAGCATAATTAATATGCCCCCGATCAAATTGGTAGGTATTTTAATTTTCATATTACGCACCTTCCAACTATATTATTGTTAATCTTCTATTGATTCTACAATTTCAATCATTGAGCCTAAAGCCTCAGATTCAGCTTTTAAATGTGCATTGATTTCTTCTGTATTCATCTTAACAATAGTATTTACACCTAATTTCTTCAAATCTTCAATGCAATCTGGGTTTTCATAAACCTTCATAATTGCATTATACATTGCTTCTTGAGCTGCTGGATCTGATGTAGATTTCATAGCGAAGAACATTAAGCTTTCATATACGAAATCTTCTGTATCATAGTCAAGTTTTGCAACTGAAGGAACACGGTAATCAACTTCATAGCTAGTGTCATCTTCTTTGCCAAAAACAAGAATAGCTGTTAATTCACCTTCATCAACAAATCCTTTTGCTAGTGCTGTACCTGCTAATGTTACATCAACATGACCACCTAAGCAGTTTGTTAAACCTTCATTTGCTCCATGATGTGGAACAGTATCGGCTTGAAGTCCTAATTTTTCATAAAGAGCTGCTTGAAGAAGATTTGTAATGTTCGGAGGACCACCACTACCAAACTTAATTCTATTCTCTTTTCCATACTCAACCAAATCATCAAAAGTCTCAATTTCAGTCTTTTCTGGGTTAGTATAAAGCCCGAATATTTCAATAGCACAAGATACAATTGGTGTAAGATCTCCAACCATATATGCTACTTCAGCAGTTATTGGGTTAAGAGTTAGAACTGTTGCAGGAAGGAATATCACATCATATGCACCACCTTTTTGAGTAATAAACTCATTCGTACCAACAACACCACCTGCGCCTGTTGGATTTGTAACTGCTATTGTTTGACCAATTTCTTGCTCTAAATATTTAGCTACTACACGTGCTCTTGTATCCAATGCACCACCTACTTTGAATGGGACTGAAATATTGATTGGCTCATCAAATACAAATTGTTCTACTTCTGCTTTAGTTGGTTCTTCCGTCTCTTCTTGTGATTTCTCTGCTTGACAGCCTACCACAAAGGCTATAAGCATTACTGACAACATAAATAACAAAAATTTTTTCATATTTTCCCCCTCCTTTTTTTCATATTTTCCCCTTCCGTTAACGTTAACGTTATATTTAAGATTATTTTATCATATTTGCTGAGATTTTGTCAATACATACATCTTTAACAATGTGTTTAATTTATGATAGCTCAGTTGTTTAAACCTAAGGATTTTGAAAATATAGCTGTCCGAAAATAAGGGTTTTTTAACACTTCTACTGTCTAATCTATAGGGTACATTATAGTTAATTGAATGTCAAAATCCCGAAAAGCCTTATAAATTCAGCCTTCCGGGATTTTTTTGGTGGAAAGGGAGGGATTCGAACCCTCAGCATGCGTTAACGTACACATGATTTCCAGTGAGGGAAAATGGAAATTTATTCTTATAATGTCGTATAATTACTTATATTGTATCAGCTGAAGCTCTTATAAAAAGTGGACTTTCTTATATCGCTATTTTTATCTTTATTTTGTTTTATCAAGTCATTTTGTAAACTATGTCACCAATTTGTCACCCGTGTCACCACGGAATAAATCAAAAAGGAGAAAGTAATAATGGATACTATGAAAAAACAACTTCAAGAAGTTTACTGCTTAATAAAGGTATTATACTTCAATCTGGCGCAATTTGCCAGGATAAAATCAACCTCATATCCGGAGCTATGACTGCTCCATTGATTGAAACCATCTGGATATTCTGCGGTTATGATGTCAGAGTCATGGAAAGAGTTTCAACAATTTTTACCCATTTATACAATGAAGGCCTATGAAGCAGAAATGATGGGCGTATTGTGTATTTTGTATGATGTTTTGGGAGTACAATTACCCGAGGATGTTAAGCTGCTGGCAGGTCACCCAGAGGCTCAGCAATATTTTTTATTCTCTTTTCTGTTGGATATGGAAGATTGCATGCAGGATTTGATGGTCACACAAACCAGTTAAACACTATAAAAACAACTTATTTTTGAATATAACAGTTACTTAGCAACCCATTATTTTTCACCAATGTAAATATCGCTGTATTATAAATAGATGATTGAGGTGGAGCAAACACATTTGTTAATGAATCAAAAGTGGGACGTAATATACTCCAAGAACTTCTTTTTCATTTCATATAAGGATAAAGGCTTTGGTGGAGTGGTGTTTACGTAAAAGATGGGCTTGGAGTGACCTATACCCGGTTTGCCGGACACGCAGTTAAGTTGGTATAATAATACCAGAAAGGGCGTGGAACAGTTGGCAATGGGATATAAATCGCCTAGAGAGTATATAAATGACTACTATAGAAATGAGAAAAAAGTGGCCTAAAGGTGATTAAAGCAGGAGTGGCGAAGCTTCCCTTTACAATAAGAGGGACCCGTATGATATCCTATTTAAGGGCGGCAGCCACCATCCTCAGACGCCTACTACATATTAAGGGGATCCGCCTTGGCTGCTATAATCATACGGGAGATGCTTGTTGTCAAGGGCACTCCGGAAACAAACAATTGACCTAACGAAAGATGGAGGAATTTTGAGAAAAAGGCAGTAAACTAATGTAATTGCATGTCCAGTTTAATCAGGACAGTCCAAAACATAATTGTTCATCCGATGCCCCACTTATTTGATGATAAGGGATGTATCGTTTTTAAAATTGGTAATGTAATTTATGGAAACTTTATCTTTTCACACTAATATAGAGAGGGAGCGAAAGAACTTCGTGCGATATCCATATGATTTGAACCTTTACAACAGTTAGCTATTAATGAGTATAAGAAAATTATTATTTTTTAAGATAAAATGTTTTTTTATTCGTATTATTTCATGTAATCGATTATAAAAAATTTTGGAGGGAGGTAATGCATTAAAT
>JAKSCF010000357.1 GCA_022360735.1 Clostridia bacterium | reverse complement strand
ACTTTTATAGCCCATCTGCCACCTAAATTTTCTGACCAAATGAACACAAAAAAACGAATATTCATACACCTGTATTCATTTTTCTAGTACTTTTTCGAGAACCTGAACCACCAGCTAAGCTGGTGGTTTATCATTCGATAAAACCGATTTCATTTTTTTAACTTTCTCAATATTGCAATATCGAATACTGCTCTCATCGGAGTCGCTTCCCATTTTTAAAGCAGGATTTTGATATCTCATTTTTGTACTTCTAGTACTTGCAGCAGAGAGATGTACTTCCGTTACACCTGTAGCTTCAATGATCTCCCTTACGTTTTCACTATTAATACCACAGCCGGCCATGACCGTGGGGCCTTCCATTTCAACCAGTTTTTGAATGACTTTTATGCCTTCATAAGCTTTATTATAGCCGCCTGCTGTTAAAACTCTATCCACTCCAAGTTCTTTTAATTCGTCATAAGCCTTATATATATCGATGGTACAATCAAAAGCTCTATGTACCGTAACGCCTTTTTCTCCAGTCAAAGCTATCAATTCTGACATCACATTTATATCTAAAACCCCTTCATATTTTAAAGCACCAAATACAAACCCATCTACATAGGGCATCAATTCAGCAATATCTTCCTTCATCGTCAATGTTTCATGCTCGTTATAAGCAAAATCTCCATCTCTCGGTCGAATCATTGCATATACATCACACGAAACATATTCTCTTACCAGTTTCGCCAACCCAATACTAGGGGTCGTCCCCCCAAGCTTCAAATCAGCACAGAGCTCTATCCGGTCGGCACCTCCTTTATCCGCATAAACAGCAGATTCCAAAGAATCCACACATACCTCTAAAATCATCGCGGCCTCCTTGTTAATCTTTAATATGATCGATAAAATGTTTTATTGCTTCTTCTGCTGCTTCCGCATCTGCTCCATTTGCGCAAATATCAATTTCAGAGTTTCCTAAAATGCCCATAGCCATAATGCCCATAATGCTTTTTGCATTTCCCTCTGCCCCGTTACTATATATTTTAATATCAGATTCAAACTTTTGTGCCAGTTGTACGAGTAGAGACGCAGGTCTTGCATGCAGACCTGTCTTATTACTCAAGAAACCTTTCTTCATGCAGCATTTACCTCCTTATTTTTTTAACCGTCATAATGGTATCACCTTTTTTAACATTACCCTGCTTAATATTAATGACTTCAAAAACATTGGAATTTGTAACCACTACCGGTGTCACTGTTGGCTTATTACAGCTTCTTAAATAATCCATGTCTACTTGAATAATCACATCTCCGGTATGAACTGGATTTTGGGATTCTATTTTTCTTTCAAACCCCTTTCCTTCTAGATCAACCGTATCTATTCCTATATGTATTAATATTTCTGCGCCGGCATGACTTCTAATTCCAATAGCATGATTGGTTTTGAAAATCTGAAGGATTTCTCCATCTATCGGAGATGAAATGAGACCGTCGTTGGATGGAATTATAGCGCATCCATCGCCTACCATTTTTTTAGAAAACACTTCATCCGGTACTTCATCCAAAGAAATCACCTTCCCGTCAACAGGAGCTTTTACATTTATTTTTTTTCCGCTCTGAAATAACCCTAACATCTAACCCTCCTTAATCAGCTTGCCAGCTGCTTCATCAACTAAAACGATAACATTGGGATGTAACTGTAATACGGTTGCCGGCACATTAGAACTAATTCTGCCATAAATCATTTCATGCACAATTTCTGTTTTTTTCTCACCTGTTGCAAGTAATAAAATTTTTCTTGCATTCATGATGGTTTTTATACCCATGCTGATCGCTCTTTTAGGAACATCCTCTAAGCTATTAAAAAATCTGGAATTGTCCAAAATTGTTTGTTCATCCAATTCAACAACATGGGTTAAGTTTTCAAACATGACATCAGGTTCATTGAATCCAATATGTCCATTTCTGCCAATCCCCATTACCTGCAGGTCAATACCCCCAACTTTTTTTATTTGATCTTCGTATTCCATGCATTCTTTGCCTATGTCTTCCGCCATTCCGTTAGGGATATGTACATTGTTATCGGATATATTAATAAAGTCAAATAAATGTCGATTCATAAACCAAGCATAACTTTGTGGGTTTGTATTAGGTAACCCTATATATTCATCTAAATTAAAGGTTATGACTTCCTTAAAGTCTATAATATCGTCATTATAAAGCTTGATTAATTCCTGGTACGTCCCTATAGGCGTAGAACCTGTAGCTAACCCCAGTACACAATTTGGTTTTTCTATAATTTGAGATGCAACCAAATATGCTGCTTTTTTATTTAATGCTTGAATATCTTTTACTTTAATAATTTTCACCATATACCTCCACAGCATCCATGTATACAGACTTGACTTGCATCTTTTCATCAAAAATAGTAAAGTCACTATCTTTTCCAATTTTGATTGAACCTTTTTTCTTATGGATGCCAATAGATTCTGCAGGAATTAAAGAAGCCATTTTCACTGCATCGACTAAACCAATCTTATCTGAAATAACATTCCTCACAGCCTTATCCATTCTCAGAATACTTCCTGCCAAAGTACCATCTTTTAACCTTGCAGAACGATCATCCACATATACTTTTTGCCCGCCCAGCATATATTCACCGGGATTTAAACAGCCTGCCATCATACTATCTGTGATAAGAATAGATGTATTGATGCCCCGATTTTTAATAAAAGCTTTTAACAATTCTAAATTAGAATGTATACCATCAGCAATAAATTCCGTATAAAAATCTCGAGCGATTGTTGCTCCGACAATACCTGGATTTCTATGGTGCATAGTATTCATGCCATTAAAGCAATGGGTGATATGTTTTACGCCCATATCATATACTTTTAATGCTGTATCAAAATCACATATGGAGTGCCCAATGGATAAAACAATATCTGTATGATTTAATATCTCTTTCGTAAATTTGAGATCCTCGTCTTCCTCCGGAGCATATGTAATGATTTTAATTATGTCTAAATAATCTTTGATTAAAGTGATATCAGGTTTTTGTATATATCTTGAATTTTGTGCCCCTTTACGTTCAGAATTAATAAAAGGCCCTTCTAAATGTACGCCCAAAATTCTTGCCCCGCACTTATGGGGATGATGCATCGTGGACTTGACTACTTCCAGTGCTTTTACAATATCCTCTTTACTCATGGCCATGGTAGTAGGCAAAAAGCCCGTTACACCGCATTTTAGAACCTCTTTTGATATTCTAATCAATGCCTCTTCCTCACCATCCATAGTATCTGCTCCTCCGGCACCGTGAATATGAATGTCGATTAGTCCGGGAGCAATATATTTCCCATCCATATTAATGATTTCTGCATTTTGATATGGCGAAATATCTTTTGTAATCTCTACAATTTTTTCATTGAAAACCAAACAATAACCTTCGAGCACTTGCTCTTCAGTAATGATTTTGCTGTTTTTAAATATCTTCATAACCTAGTACCTCCATCAAGGTAATACGTGGCATGGGAATAGATTTAAAGGCTGCTTTTATTCCCATCCTACTTACTACCTATAATTATACAAAATTTTTTGAGATTCTACAAAAGTTATAAAGCAGGAGAGAGAATTCTCTCTCCCACATCTTAGTATTTAGTTCTTAGTTTTCTTTAAAAGCAGACTATCCATTTCTTCTGCAATAATCTCTGCTTTTGTTCCTACAATAACTTGAATGTTCTTTT
>JAKSCF010000100.1 GCA_022360735.1 Clostridia bacterium | reverse complement strand
TAACCAATCTTCATAATTTTCAATTTATATCATAAAAATCATTTCATAAAACTACGTTTCACAGCTCATCAAATTGATGGAAATGAAAGTTCAATAGAAATCAGAAAGGTTAAACCGGTCCCTGCAATGATTCCGGGGCTAATTTGAGGTAGTACGATATAAAAGAACCGCTTAAATGAATTTGCTCCAAGCATTTTTGCTTGGTCTTCCATTTGAAAGCTTACATTTCTGTAACTGGATGTAATCGCCCTTATCATATAAGGAAGCGTTGGGATAACATGTACTATTACCACCCCTATAAAGGTATCTACTAAATGTATCTGTAAGAAAACTCTATGCAGCCCTAAAACAATAACTACAGGAGGCACAAGAATAGGAAGTATTAAAAATATTTCAATCCACTTTTTCCCCTTAAAATCATATCTTCCGATAGCATCCGCCGCAGGAATTGCAATGAATATATTGATTAATGCTGTTAATCCTGCTATCATCCATGTATTCATCAATGCCTTAAATGCGCCGGAGGATGGAGATAAAACATATTGAAAGCCTTCTAAGGTTACGCTTTTGGGAAACAGATCAGGCCAGGTCCAGCCATCGGATATACTCCATGCCAGTAAAGGGATTGTAGGCAGAAATAATAATATAATAAAAAATATGGACAAGATAGGCAGTATCCATTTGTCTAATTTTCCGGTCATATTAACGCCTCACTTCTTTTTATGGTCAAGCAAGCTTTTTCTTTATAAGACAGTTCATTATTTTTTAAATGCTCTATAACTTTTAAAAATGAATACACTCATTACAATGATAATCAGCGTCATAGTAAAGTTTAAAGCCAATGCTAATGGTCTTTCAACCAGTTCCCCTTTTGAGTATATCTCATATGCCAATACCGATAAGGTTCTGGGGTACGTTACCCCAAGCATATAGGGTATCTCAAAGGCTATAAAAGTATAGGCAAACACAATAAATGTGGATATTTTCAAAGGTTTATAAAGCATTGGCAAAACGATGTTCCAAAAAAACTTCTTATTATCTGCACCGAATACTTTCCCTACTTCATACCACTCTTTCTTGACTTGCAGCAAAACAGGAAAAAGCATGAATACAATGAAAGGCGTTGTCTTCCAAACATAAGCTAAAACAATGCCCATTCCAGCTTGATCATGTACAATGATTGGAAATTGAATCATATCTTTTATGAATCCAAACTGATACAATAGTCTTGAAATCCATCCACTTTGAGTTAATGAAATCGAAATCAGAAATGCAACCACAAGATAAGGTAACAACATCGGGAATTGTATGATTCTTTGCATGACCATTGCAAACTTTGTTTTATTCTTAATAACCAGACCATATAACAAATATATGATGAACAAGCCTAATGCAGATGAAATGAATGTTGACAAAATAGATATTTTGAGACTTAAAGAAAACGATAGTAATACGTCATAATTCCTAAATATTTCAAGATAATGCCTAAATGTGAAATGATGATCCTCCCAAAAAGAAAATAATCCAATACTTTGGAGAAATCCAAATAGGATACCTCCAAAGAATAAAAAAAACAACACACATATAGCCGGTAACAGCTTAAAGTACGGATTATTCCTTAGCCACATTTTCTTTCCAACCTCTTTCTAATATGTCAACATAAGTTGACGGCATTTCCGGAACTCTTGACTCTTGCAGCTTTTCTTGAGACAGTACAGCGTCACTATTGGTCAACTTGCGAATTAGATCATTCTCTTGATCTGAAAGCTGATTGGTATCCAAAACCATGCCATCTCCCCAAACCTCCGGTTTAAGTTTTTCTATTTGTGCTGCAGGAGACAATAAATAGTCGATGACAACCATAGCACCTTTTTTATTTGAAGCATTAAAGGGTATTGCAAGGTAATGTGTATTGGAAAGCGTCCCTTTATCCAATACAAAGGTTTTGGATGTTTTAGGGAACTCCCCGCTGCTTATTTTATTTTCAGCATGCATTGGATTGTATGACATGGTCATCCAGACTTCTCCACTTGCATACAATTGATCTAATTTTGCAGAGCTTTCGGGATAAGTTTTCCCTTCTCGCCATAAATATGGTTTTATATCGTTTAAATATTGATAAACCATTGATTTTTGTTGATGAACAACCTGCTCTCCATTGTCCTTTAGATATTGTTCATAACCGCCTGTTACTTCATACAGCATATTTCTCAAAAAAGCACTTCCTGTAAAATCTGGTGGTGCAGGATACGTAAATTTATTGGGATGATCCGCCACCCATTTCTTCAATGCTTCTGCTGAAGCAGGCGGATTCTCTAATCTTGCGCTGTCATAAACCAATACAAATTGTGCTTTGCCAAAAGGCATTTCGAATCCATCCGTGCTTATCCCAAAATCATAAATCAAATCCACTGCTTCATGATTAACGTATTGTAAATAGTTGGGGCTTTTATCAACAAAAGGACCAAATAATAAGGCTTCTTCTTTTGCAATCTGAAAGTTTTCTCCATTAATCCACATGACATCAATACTGCCATTTTGTTTGTCAACTTGTTTTTCTGCCATTAGCTTATTGATCATTTCTCTTGCATCATCAATTGGAATTCTATTTAACCCTATGTCATAAAGGCCTTTAATCCTTGGAGCAACAAAATCATCTATATATTGATTGACGCTTGAGCTTCCTCCCCACATATATAAATTGACTTCCGTACCTTTTGCATTCTCTAAGTATTCTTCCCATGATTGAGCCAATATATTTTCATCGTGAATCTCTTCACCTGCGCATCCCATAACCATCATTATAAAAATCAATAAATAAACAAACCATTGAACTTTTTTCATCATTGACTCCTTATCATCTACTAAAGCCATAACATCTTTGGAAAATAAATTTTTTCTTCCGGAGAACCGACTAACCCTATCCTCATATTTAAATGCCCATCTTTTGGTTGATTTATAAATGTTTTAAAGATAATATCCCAGTAAACAACACTGAACCCAAAGTTAGCGTTCATTTCATCTCGATACACAGAATGATGAATACGATGGACATCAGGTGTGATCAACACTTTTCTAAGCATACGATCTACTTTAATAGGTATATTAATATTTGAGTGATTAAACATAGCTGTTACATTCAATAATATCTCAAATATTAATACGGCAAGTGGTGATGCACCAATAACGATTACAGCAAGCAATTTAATACCAATGGATATCATAATTTCAAAAGGATGAAACCTTAAACCGGTGCTGGTCGTTATCTCCGGGTCAAAATGATGCATTTTATGCAGTTTCCATAAAATATCTACTCTATGAAATAGTCGATGCTGCCAATAAATAACAATATCTAAAAATATAACGGCTGTGATAATTTCTATATAATCATTAAAATTAAATAAATTTAAGATACCAATACCTCTTTCAATACATATCATTGCCATTCCTATTGGAAGAATTGGTATTAGAAATCTGACCAAAAGACTATTTAAGAAAATAATGATTATATTGCTTGCTTCTCTTTTATAATCTTTTAAGTATGGACTTTGTGCTCTTCTTGGAAAAAATTTTTGTATCGTCATAAATAATACCATGAAGAAAACAAAAAAAACAATTCTAATGAATGCTTTATCCATCGACTCATCCTTTCATTTTTATTTTTTATACTAGTCATTCATTATACTATTTTTCCGAACATTCTACAATTTACGTCAAAATTCGCTAATATTAATTCACGTTTTGGATATCCATATCTAAGGCTGCCCCTATATAGTTGTTTGTTTATAAAATATATGCTATAATTTTGCATCTAAAAAGTGATTATTGAGGTATGAAGGAGGTTTGAGAAATGGATATTGTTAATCAGATTAAGTATTATATACCCACTAATGAACAAGAAAAACAAGATAAAATAGAAATCTTACGACTTCTTGAGAATCAGAAAGACATTTTTAGCAGAAATAATAAGACGACCCATATGACAGCGTCTGCATGGGTTGTTAATGAAGAGAAGAATAAAGTATTAATGGCATATCACAAT
>JAKSCF010000382.1 GCA_022360735.1 Clostridia bacterium | reverse complement strand
TTTCCTTCTCAGATGAGCGGTGGAGAACAGCAAAGAGTTGCCATAGCCCGTGCCGTAGCCAAAAATCCGGAAATACTTTTATGTGATGAACCTACAGGTGCCCTTGATTATACCACAGGAATAGCAATATTATCTCTCCTAAGAAAAGTTAATCAAGAGCTGGGCATTACAGTGGCTGTCATTACACATAATGCAGCCATAGCCAGTATGGCGGATCAGGTCATAAAAATGAGAAGCGGTAAAATAGTTGAGATAAGTAAAAACGATAACCCAATCGATCCGGAAGGGATTGAGTGGTAATGAAAAAATTAAATAAGCGATTGATCGGTTTAATCAAACAATCTAAAGGTTCCTTTATAGCGATTGTTACTGTGGTCTCCGTAGGGATTATGATTTTTATGGCGATGAGTTCGGCAGCAGCCAATCTAAAGAATACATTAGAACACTATTATCAATTGACTCACTTTGCAGATATGTATGTACAAGTGGTACAAATACCTGAGAAGGATATTGAAGCCTTAGAGGCAAAATACGGGCTTCTGGAGGCATCTGGAAGAATCGTAATGGATGTACCTATGATTACGGATGACGAGGATGAACGTGTCACTGTAAGAGTAACCAGCATTTCAAAAAATGCATTGGTGAACAGCCTGTATTATCAAGAAGGCAGTGCCATTGAGAATGTAGATGAAGATATTGTAGTGGTAGAGCAATTTGCAAGAGCCAGAAATATAAAGATTGGAGATAAAATAAAGCTTCAAATTAGCGGGCGGCAATATAAGATGACTGTAAAAGGAATTGCCGCAAGTGCAGAGTATATTTATCTAATTGAAAATGAACAAAACCTTATACCTAATGTAGAGCAATTTGGTGTGGTGTATGTATCCAAAGAATTTGCTCAAAGAAGCATCGGACTTGTAGGAAGTGCTAATGAAATATTAATGCGAATTCAAGAGAATCAAAATGCAGACAAAATAGAAGACCAAATCAAAGAAGATCTAAAAAAGTTTGGATTAAAAAGAGTCATACACAAAAAAGACCAGTTAAGCAATAGAATGCTTTCTGAAGAGCTGATTCAATTGGAGCAGACTTCAAACTCTTTACCCATCTTATTTTTATCCATAGCAGGCGTTGTTTTGATTATGATGGTATCAAGAATGGTTAAGAATGATAGGATGAGTATTGGTGTATTAAAAGCTCTGGGATACAGCTCTATTCAAATCATTACCCACTATACAAAATATGCCTTAAGCGCAGGTTTATTAGGTGCTGTATTAGGCTCTGCAGCGGGGGCAGTACTGGCAGGCGGTTTGACAAAGCTGTATATCGGTTTTTTTAATATCCCTATATTGAGGATTCAAATTTACTACCAGTATGTCTTAATAGCTGTTGCCTATGCAATTGTTTTCTGCGGCACTTCAGGTATTTGGGGGTCTAAAGAAATACTGAAAATCATGCCTGCAGAATCCATGCGGCCTGAAGCACCTAAGGCAGGCAAAAGAATTTTTTTAGAAAGAATCTCAATCATATGGAAAAGACTTTCCTTTAGCTGGAAATTAATCATAAAAAATGCTTTTAGAAATAAAAAGAGAATGGCATTCATTCTGGTAGGGGTCATACTGACTTGCAGCTTAATGATTGCAACTATGGGTTTAGTGAATACCACTACTCAGATGTTTGAAAAACACTTTAGTGAATTTCAAAAAATGGATTATAACATTAATTTCAATAAACCCCTTAATGAAAAAGCTGTAAAAGACTTTGCCCATATTACAGATATAGACCATATAGAGCCTAAAACAGAGTTTCCTTTTGAATTGAGTAATGGGGTGAAAAAACAAATTGTTAATATTATTGGACTAAAACAGGATACACAATTCTATGAATTTGTAAACCGTAAAGGAGAAAAGTTAAATTTATCCTCAGAGGGTATGATGATAACTGAAAATTTAGCTGACATACTGGATGTAAAAGAAGGGGACCAGGTATTGGTGCATAGTTTTATACCCGGCAGAGAAGACCTGTATATACAGATCAGCCATATCATAAAGCAAGGACTGGGGATGAACGCATATATGGAATTATCCGGTATGGCCGGCAGGCTTTTAGAAGATCAAATGATTACAGGTGTTTATATCAATTCAAATGACAAGGATTTAATAAAGACATTGACTAAGGCACAGCATATTTCCAGCGTCAAGTCCACAAAAGACATGGTGGAGGTCTATAAAGAATTCATGAGTATGACCTTGGCATCGGTGAGTATTTTGGTGGTGTTATCGGGTATACTGGGCTTCAG
>JAKSCF010000071.1 GCA_022360735.1 Clostridia bacterium | reverse complement strand
CCCTCATAATTCCATTCTCCAATAAATATTCTTCCCTTTAAATATGTACCCGTAGCTAAAATCACTGACTTTGCTTCATACCTTGCACCGGTTTTAACAATAACGCCTTTAACCCTATCCTCTTCAATAATAATATCGACAACTTCACCTTGCCTTAAATCCAAGCGTTCTTGTCTCTCAAGAACTTTTTTCATTTCAATATGGTATAAATGTTTATCGGCCTGAGCTCTTAAAGAATGTACAGCGGGGCCTTTTGCAGTATTCAGCATTCTTGATTGTATGGATGCTTTATCAATATTTATGCCCATTTCACCGCCAATTGCATCTATTTCTCTAACTAAATGACCTTTTCCTGTTCCGCCTATAGAAGGATTACAAGCCATCATAGCAATAGATTCTAAGTTAATAGATAATAATAATGTATCTAAGCCTAATCTAGATGTTGATAAAGCTGCTTCACATCCTGCATGCCCGGCACCAACAACCACTACATCATATTTTCCCATAAAAAAATTATTATCCATTTTTGCTTTCTCCATTTCTTATTTACCAAGACAAAATCTTGAAAAAATTTCATTCATAATGTCTTCAGATATTGTCTCACCTATTATTTCTCCCATATCTTCCCAAGCATTTCGTAAATCTACTTCCACAAAATCCAAGGCTTCTTTAGCCTCTATCATTTTAACAGCATCCAAAAGAAAATTCTTTGATTTTTCTAATAAATCTTTATGTCTAATATTCGTAATCATAAGACTGTTTTCTTGCTTTATGTTACCTGAGAAAACCATTTCACGTATGTGTTCCTTTAATTCGGCAATACCGGTACCTTGTTTTATAGAGGTTTTAATAATTTTTTTACCGGGAACTATTTTTTCTATTTTCTCTAAATTTATTTTCTCAGGTAAATCAACCTTATTTATAAGAATAATGGATTTTTTGTTCTGTAGCAATTGTAAAATATCATCGTCATCTTGGCTTAAAGGTTCTGATGCATTAATAATAAAAATAATTAAATCTCCCGCATTAAAAAACTCTTTTGTTTTTTCTACACCAATTTTTTCGACTGCATCACTGGTTTCTCGAATGCCTGCTGTGTCAACTATTTTTAAAGGTATCCCATCAATGTTAATCATTTCTTCAATAATATCTCGAGTTGTACCCGGAACATCTGTAACAATAGCCCTGGATTCATTGAGTAAAGCATTTAATAATGAAGATTTCCCAACATTTGGTTTTCCAACAATAAC
Source organism: Clostridia bacterium (assembly GCA_022360735.1). The sequence goes on along the minus strand of JAKSCF010000071.1, from coordinate 2,989 downwards.
TGTACTCAAACCATCTCTTATTATCTTTCCGGTTTCAGCAGTATCAATCAAATCGTTTATTTGGGATATAGTATTAACAACACCTTTTTTCAACTCATCATAAGTAATTTCTTCTATATCTTCATCCGGATAATCTATATTAACCGTTACATGAGCTAATATTTCTAATAACTGATGCCTTATTTCTTGAACGACTTTTGATAAAGAACCCTCTAATTGATTGAAAGCAACGTCAAATCCCCTATCGGTTTTTGACGATATCATATCAATAACAGCCTCTGCTTGAGATAAATCAATTCTACCATTCAAGAAAGCTCTTTTAGTAAACTCACCTTTTTCAGAAATTCTTGCTCCATTCTTTAAAATAAGTTCTAGAATTCTTCGAACCGGTATCATCCCACCATGACAATTAATTTCTACCACATCTTCTTTTGTATATGTATAAGGTGCTTCCATAAAAACAGAAAGTACTTCATCGATGGTTTCATTGTTTTCTTTATCAATGATATATCCATAAGTTAATTTCCTATTCTCCATTTTTGAAAATGAAATAGAACTGGGTACAAATATTTTTTTTAGTATTTCAATGGCATTTTCACCACTCATGCGTACAATACTTATTCCCGCTTCCCCCGGCGCCGTCGCAATCCCAGCGATAGTATCTTCCATCAGTTATCACCTTCCATATTTATTTATATTGTATATAGACGATACACAATAAATCTATTATTATCTTTAAGAGATATTTGGTATATAATTTGTAATGGAGAAATAGAGTTTTAATGAAGTGCAACGGAATTAAAACCAAAGGGTTTTAATATTTTGCAGAGGTTTAGGGCTCTGACCGTCATACGTTAGTATACTAAAATTTAATCTCCCTTTGTTTATTTCGTAATGAAAATTATATACCAAATGTCTCTCAACATAAATCCAAACTCAAGAGTATTAGTCCATATTGACCATTTTTCATTCATGTCTTCTAATGAGTGCAGCTTCCATCAAATTTTTTGACTACAATTGTCTTTCAGTGACCTATTTTTTTAGCTATTATTAATATTACAAAATTAACCTGTGATATTCATATTCACAGGTTAATTATTCACACATATTTTTTTCATGTCACATAGAAAAACACTAATTGCGTTCTATTATAATACGTCTATATGGATCTTCTCCTTCGCTCCTAGTTACTATATTTTTGTTATCTTGCAAAGCAGCATGAATAATACGTCGTTCATAAGGATTCATTGGCTCTAATCTTACACTTCTACCTGTATTTTGTACCTTATCAGCCAATCTTTTTGCTAAATTAATTAAAGTTTGCTCTCTTTTTTGTCTATAATTCTCAGCATTAATAATAATTCTAATATAATTTTCTCTATTTTTATTGACCACTAAGCTGGTTAAATACTGAAAAGAATCTAATGTATGTCCTCTTTTTCCTATTATAATGCCTGCATCTTTTCCTTCTATATCAATAGTAAGAATATTTTTATCAAATTTTGTTCTAATATTGACATCTATATTCATTTTAATAAATAATTCTTTTAAAAATTTCTCAGCTATGTCATTTGGCTTATCATTTAAAGTAACTCTAACCTTTGCTAACTTAGACCCTATACCGAGAAACCCTTTTGAAGGCTCTTCTAAAACTAATACATCTACTTCATCTCTGTTAACATTCAAATCTTCTATAGCAAGATTAACAGCTTCGTCAACTGTTTTACCCCATTTCTCTGAAAAATCCATTTTATTCTAAATCCTCCTTTGCAGTTTTTACTCTATTCGTTAAAAACTGTTGCACAAGTTGGAATAAAGTACTGACAAACCAATACAAAGTAAGCCCTGCTGGGAACGATCTTCCCCACCATACAATCAATAGAGGGAACATATATTGCATGATTTTAATAGAAGGATTCTGCACTGCAGTACTTTTATTAGATAACTGGAATGAAAAATAAGTTGATACACCTGCTAAAATAGGTAAAACCCATTTATCAGGCTGGCTTAAGTCAGGAATCCACAAGAAAGAGTCTTGTACTGCTTGTAATAATGTTGGATCTGTTACATAATCTGAAGGTGTTCTCAATAATGAAAATAAACCAATAATAATTGGCATTTGTATCAATAAAGGTAAACATCCACCTGCTGGATTAACATTTTCTTGTTTATATAGTTCCATTAACTTAACATTAAGTTGCTCTTTATTATTCGCATATTTTTTTTGCAATTCTTGGATTTTGGGCTGTATATCCTGCATTTTTTTAGTTGCTTTCAGCTGATGGGCAGTAAGAGGATATAAAGCAGCCTTAACTATTATTGTAAATAATATTATCGCTATTCCATAATTCCCTACAAAACCATTCAAAAAAAACAGCAGCATACCTAATGGTTTTGCTATAGCCGAAGTAATAGCTTTCATTTAAAAACCTCCTAAGTCTATTTTAAAGGATCATTTCCCCCTGGATGAAACGGATGACATTTTAAAATCCTTTTTATACCAAGGCTTGTCCCTTTAATTACACCATATTTTTTTATTGCTTGTTTTGTGTATTCCGAACATGACGGATAAAATCTGCATGTAGCAGGTTTTAAAGGAGAAATAAATTTTTGATATATATTAACTAATAATACCATAAATTTTTTCAAATTTCCTCACCTATCAGTAATTTTATTCTTTTTAGCAATCTTTCCGTTGTCGTTTCTAATTCAACAAAACTAGCAGATTCCATATTTTTTCTTGCAATAAAAATAATATCATATCCTATTTCTAATTGATCTTTATATATACGATAAATTTCTTTCATTAATCTTCTAGCTTTATTTCTTTTAACACTTTTTCCTACTTTTTTACTTGTGGTTATTCCCAGCCTGTTATTTTCATATCTGTTTTTCAAAGTATATAGAACAAGGTACCTGCCTGCCTTCAAACTTCCTCTTCTATATACTCTTTTAAATTCATAATTCATTTTTAACGATTCAGTCCCGT
>JAKSCF010000072.1 GCA_022360735.1 Clostridia bacterium | reverse complement strand
TTTTTTCAAAGACCAGCTGGAAATAGAGCATATAAACGCACTGATAAGATACGCCAGTGATTTGGTCAGCGATGAACTTCTCAAAGCAGATATCATTGAAGAAGATTTACTAAAAAGAGAAAAGAATGGAAGTACGGTTTTAACCGGTAAAGGCATTATTCTACTTCACTGTCGGACTGATGGTGTCCAGAGTTTAAAATTTGGTGTATTAAGATTAAGCCAAAACAAACCAATTAATTATTTAAACAATGGTAAAGAAGAAAAAATAAATACTGCTTTGATCATGATGGCACCTATAGATAAGAATATGAGGCATTTAGAAGTTATTAGTGAAATCAGTCAGAACTTGATAGAAGGTGATAACTTTGTTGACACATTAGTTCAGGGAACCAATGAAAATATATACAAAGAAATCAATCGTATTTTAAATAGATTTTTAAATTCAAAAATAAATGAAAGACAGGAGGATTTTTAATGTTCTTTAAAAAAAAGAGAAAGGAATATGCTCAAAATGACTTATCTATAAATGAGCAAGATATTCAAACTTTAGAACAAGAAAGTTCAGATGAAGAGCATGGGATAATAAGAAAAGAAAATATCTTATTAAATTTGGAAAGTATAGAGAAAGAAGAAGCTGTTAAAATGGCCGGTGAGCTTTTGGTTAAAAGCGGGTATGTTGAAGAAGGGTATATACAAGCAATGCTGGAAAGAGAAAAGATTGTATCTACCTATATTGGTAATGGCGTTGCTATTCCTCACGGCATCGGAGCTTCTAAAGATAAAATAAAAAGGTCAGGCATTGTGGTGCTTCAATTTCCAGAGGGTGTAGAATTTGGAGACGATAACAAGGCTTATTTGATACTGGGAATTGCAGGCAAGGATAATGAGCATTTGACGATTCTATCTAATATAGCGCTATCATTAGAAGATACCAATATTGTAGAAAAGCTGGTAAAAACTAAAGACGCTGATTTCATACTTTCTATATTTGCAGCAAATCATTAGGTTAGGGGTGATTGTTTTGATTACTACAGTCAGCATAAATCCTGCAATAGATAAAACGTTGGTTATAGATGATTTTAATATTGGAAGCGTAAACAGAGTGACGAAACTAAGAGTTGACGCTGCAGGTAAGGGGATTAACGTATCCAAAGGGATTCAAAAGCTTGGGGGAAAAAGTAAAGCTATAGGGATACTAGGTGGAAATGCCGGTATGTTTATTCAAAATGAATTGGATACAATAAAAATTCCAAATGATTTTCTGTATATCAATGGTGAAACAAGAA
>JAKSCF010000740.1 GCA_022360735.1 Clostridia bacterium | reverse complement strand
CTTTCCCTAATTTTTTAGGTGTTTATTAATATGGTAATAATACACAATATCATTTTAACATATTTTTTATATAAATCTATATTTTTACATTTCATTTATTAAATATTTACTTCTGTTTTTAATATGATAGGCAATGAATAAGATGAGTTAAATGAAATAGTAAGTTCCGGTTGTGCATAATTAACTTCCAGTGTGCACGTTTAAATTCCGTTCCCACTTACAGGTGGAATTTAATCCTGCATAAAACTCATAAAAAAGATATCCTCAAATGAAAAAGTAAGTTCCGTTTTTATCTAATAATCGGAATTTAGTCTTGCAACCGGAAGTTACTATTGCAAATGCATCTTGTATACTGTTATAGATATCTATCCTGATGAATCAGGAGATGAACTATGGAAACTAATAAAGGCAAGCATTTAACTATTTATGACAGAGAATACATTCAAGATGCATTGTCATCCCAGTGTACACTAAAGGAGATAGCTGATCGATTAGCAAAAGATTCTACGACAATATCAAAAGAAATAAAGAGAAATCGTATATTTAAACAAAGTACCCAGGATTTTAGTGCAGGTTGCGCAAATCGAAAGAACTGCCAAGTATTACTTACATTGTTCTTCAGAAACTGTTCACTTATGATAGCAATACTTATGAATGATTGCACTCAAGACTCGGTAAAAAATGCTATAGACACTATGTACAAGAAAATCGGTCATCAGGCATTTAAAGAATGTTTTCCGGTAATTCTTACAGATAATGGTTCAGAGTTCAAAGCTCCAAATACCTTTTTTAGTATAACAATTTAATTATTTATTTTTTACTTTAACAATAAAAGGATTAGATTTAGTTCCTGCTCCTTTCAAATATATAGAAAGTGAATCTAATGTTAAAGCAGGTCTTATTCCACCATGACCAGCAGAATTTGCAACACCATCTCCAATAGAACCATCATCTTTTACAACACGTACAAAGCTGGGTGTAGAAGATGATGGCGAACGCAAAAAACTATCCCAGCCTGATTCGGTATTTAAGCCAAAGGGCTTTTCTGGAAGTTCATTAATAATCTGTTTGATAGATTCTTTTGTTGGTTTAGCAATAATATAATCTTCTCCTAATAAACTTCTGTTTTTATAAACATATTCATATAATTCCTTTAAAGATAATAAAAAAACTTTGTCTTCTGTATTTTCATAATAAACACTATCATATTCAGCTACGGCTTCTTTTAAATCGCCGCGTAAAGTTACTCTAAGATTTTTTTCACCTTTTGTTATTTCTTGTATATCTGTATCGTGTAATATAAATTTATGCATCACTGATTTTATTACGTTTCTTTCACTTTTATTAAAATTTCCATCGGCTAAAAACCCTTTTTCATTTTCATAAGGTAGAAGTCCTGATAGCACATTTTCTTTTGAGGGAGAATTTTGTATCCATTTAATATGGTATTTATTATTATTACTATTTAACCATTGACGAATATTAGAATCCTTCCAGTAATTGCTTCCAAGAAATAATCTAAACTCATCACTATGATAAGTCCCTTTTGAATCAAATGCTTTAAAACAAATTATTCTATCCGAAAGAAGTAATACATTTCCATTGTCATCTATATTTATTACTCTCCATAATATTGGTTCATTATTATATTTTCCAAATTGGATATAATCTCCTATTTCCATCTGTTTTTTATTAAAAACAGGATTTATATTTAATATAAATATTACTAATATTAGAAATATTAAAATTGGTATAAATAATATTTTTTTCATAAATCTTCTCCTTAAAATTATAGTCAAACCAATAATATTTTAACATTTTTTTATTCATTTCTGTTTTTTAAAACAGTTAAACAATCTGATTGAATTATTTAAAACGATTCACCTTCTTCCTTTTTTTTCTATAAACCCAAATACAAGTATACTACTTATATTTAAAATGTTTATAGAAAATATTAAATAATAAGATTTTTATGGAATTTGATTTGGGAATATTTTATTATAAATATTAAAAAAAACATTACATGTGCAATGTTTTTTTAATGCTTACTTTTCTCTAACTTCAAATTATTTAAAATTCCGTTTCCTCATCCTTTTTATTTCTGAACCAGTTAACATTACAATAGGAATAAGTATTAACAAAGCTGATCCAACTTTACTTCTAACAAATTTCGAAATATATCCACCTTTTGGAATCGTAAATATCATTTTCCCTAACAACATGCTCTCGTTAATGTACGGTTGATCGGCAGCTTGATTGGCATCTCCTTTGGTTTTATATTTTATTTCACCTTTGTTTTTTCCTATTATTTCTACCACTCTATGCGTGATCAATGTATCTTGATCTGCCCAAAATGTGATAACATCACCTACTTGAACGTCATCTGACGGAATAGATTGTATAAAAATCATATCCCCAGGCTCAAGTGCCGGCCTCATACTGCCGGATAATATGGATAGGGGTTGGTACCCCAGCATAACAGGGATAAACTTGGGATTGCTCTTGGATTGAATCAGCAAAAAAATGGAAGTAATAATGATACAGATCAAAATTCCTGTTAATACATTTTCCACCCATCTCAAAACACCTTTCACAACGACTCCCCCATACCAATACCAATATTCTCTTCGCATTGTATCAGTAATTTAGCTATTAATTTGTCGCATTTAGTAAGAGATTCTAATATTTTGAATGACATGAACAGACAAAAAAAAGAAGCCGCTTTAGGCTTCACTATGTTTTAATTATCATTATATTCTACCTTCATCTCTATCTCATTGGGCAATGCCATCAATTCTGTAACTGCTATTTCGTAAGGATATGTAATCACTTGAGTTACAATATCACCTGGTTTAGGATCAGTAAAACCTGTATATACAACTAACGTGACAGTCTCATCCTCATTTTCAACCAGCTTCATATTATTAATTCCTATGTCATATCCACCGGTGGGTTTTTCCCCTCTTGTGACGATGACATATATTTTGTCATTAAAGCAACATGCTAGTGCCCTTTCAAGTTGTTTATATTCAGGTAGAATTTCATCTATTAGTTCAACCGGCACTTCTTCTTCCGTTAAAACATTGTATTTCACAGAACCATCACCTTTTATAAAGTTATTATATATTAATAGTGATGCTACTATCAATACTACTAAAACTATTATTACCATTACCATTCTTCTCGATGGACGACATATTCGAAATTTGATATTAGGTTTCTTCAATAAAAACTCACTCCTTTATAGGTTGTTCAATAATACACTATATCTTTATTCGGGAGTGAGCTTGATTATTCTTATTTTAATCCAGATTATTTACGGAAACTACTAAAAGGTACAAGTATTTTGGATTTAAGCCATTTATATTATAGTAATTCATTAGCTGCTTTTACTATATCGTTGGATGTTAGTCCGAATTGTTCCATCAGTTGGTCAGGTTTCCCTGATTCTCCAAAGCAGTCTTGAATGCCTACCATTTTCATTTTAACAGGACAATGCTTAGCTGCTACTTCAGCCACTGCAGATCCCAGTCCGCCAATGATGCTGTGTTCTTCGGCTGTAATAATAGCTCCTGTTTCCTGAGCAGCTTTAATAATTATTTCTTCATCAATGGGCTTAATCGTATGTATATCAATAACTCTTGCTTTTACGCCTTTATCCTCTAATTCTTTTGCAGCTTTTAGAGCTTCATGGACCATAATCCCTGTTGCAATAATGCTTATATCTGTTCCCTCTTTTAAGCAAATACCTTTACCTATTTCAAAATCCAATTCATCTTCACCATACAAAATCGGAACTGCTACTCTACCCAATCGAACATATACCGGGCCATTATACTCTGCAGCTTTATATATGGCTTTTTTAGCGGAAGTAGCATCACAAGGATTAATAACAATCATATTTGGAAGCGTTCTCATTAACGATATATCTTCAACGGCCTGATGACTGCCGCCGTCTTCTCCAACCGTTATACCTGCGTGAGTGGCACATACTTTAACATTAAGAACAGGATAGCAGATTGAATTTCTAATAATTTCAAAAGCTCTTCCTGCAGCAAATACTGCGAAAGTACTTGCAAAAACGGTTTTTCCTGATGCTGCCAATCCTGCTGCCGTACCCATTAAATTTTGTTCAGCTATTCCCATATTAAAAAATCTTTCTTTATACTTGCCAGAAAAATCTGCAGTCATTGTTGATTTTGAAAGATCAGCATCCAGAACAACAATATCTTTGTTTTCTTCTCCAAGATTAACCAAAGCTTTTCCATAGGCTTTTCTTGTAGCAATTTTATTTGACATCTGCATCCCCTCCTAAATCTGCTAAAGCTATTTTCATTTCTTCGTCATTTGGTGCTTTACCATGCCATCCGGCATGACCTTCCATAAATGAAACACCTTTGCCTTTAATCGTTCGTGCAATTACCATGGTTGGTTGACCTGCTTTTCCTGCTGTATCAAAAGCATTTATTATTTCATCATAATCATGCCCATCAATTTCAATAACCTGCCAGCCAAAGCTTTCCCATTTATCTTTAACAGGAGTAACGGTCATAACTTCATCATTGGGTCCATCAATTTGGAGACCATTAAAATCTAAAATAGCAACTAAGTTATCCAGCTGATAATGTCCTGCACTCATAGCCGCTTCCCATATTAATCCTTCTTGTATTTCACCATCCCCTAAGAGAACATATATTTTCCCTTCTTTATTATCTAACTTATTGGCCAAAGCCATGCCAATGCTAGTAGAAAATCCTTGGCCTAAAGACCCGGTTGACATTTCTACTCCGGGTATTCTCTTCATATCCGGATGTCCTTGAAGGATTGCTCCCATTTTTCTTAAATTCAATAGTTCATCTTTTTCAAAATAACCTCTTTCCGCAAGTGTACTGTAAAGTACAGGTGCAGCATGCCCTTTGGATAAAACAAATTTATCCCGGTCTGGTTTATTCGAATCATTGGGGTCAATATTCATCTTATGAAAATATAGTACCGTTAGCAATTCTACAGCCGATAGGGAGCCGCCCGGATGTCCGGATCCAGCGGCGTGAACCGATTTAATAATGCTTTGCCTAATTTGATTAGCCGTGAATTTTAATTGATTGTAATCCACACTCATTTTCTTTTCCTCCTACTTATTTCTCTCTCGTAAATCCTTCTCCTAATACTTCATATACTGTACTTACTCTTACAAAAGCATACTGGTCAATTTCTTCTATGGTTTTTTTAAGTAAAGCCACTTCTGAACGACTTACAATACACATGAGTACGTTTTTATCTTCTCCAGAAAATAGCCCTTTAGATCTTAACACAGTAGCACTTCTATCCAGTTTATGAATAATAGCATTTCCTATTTCTTCATGCTTCTCTGATATTATAATAAATTCTTTTGCATAATTCAAACCTTCTACGATTAAGTCTGCAACTCTTACCAAAATAAAAAGTGCAATAATGGAATACAGTGCTGTTTCAAGTTTCCGGTTAACAATCCCGGATCCTACAACAATAAATAAATCCAGCACCATCATTAATTTAGGGATACTGATATGAGGAAAATATTTATGTAATAGTGCTCCAGCTAAATCTGTACCTCCTGTAGTTCCTCCCGTCCTAAATACAAGTCCAATGCCCACACCCATAATCACACCGCCATAAATAGCAGCTAAAAGCATATCTTCTAAGTAAAAGTTGTCTATATTGATGGTCATACTTGTAACTCGAATAAAAACAGAGAGCATTACCGTAGCATAAGCCGTGTTAAAACCAAATCTTTTTCCAAGCATCACTAAACCCATAATGAACAAAGGAACATTTATGACTAGATTGGTAATGTCCATAGGAACACCTATGACCTTTTTAATAATGATTGCTAAGCCTGTAACACCACCTGGTGCAATAATATATGGCTCTAAGAACGAAACCAATGCCAAAGCCATCAGAAAAGTTCCCAGTGTCATTAAAAAATAGTCCCATAATACCCATCTAATTTTTTTCATTCTATTGTCCTCAACTTTATTTTTTGTTTCTCCTAAAAAAAACCTTTAATATAAAAGCCGGTAGTGCTGCCATTCGTTTATATCTGCTGGGCTGTTGTATTAAACGATATAGCCATTCTAAGCCATAGTCTTGGTAAAACTTGGGTGCTCTCTTTAGTTCTCCTGCCCATACATCTAAACTGCCCCCTATTCCAATTGCTGCCTTAGCCTTCAATTGTTCTTGATACTTCTTAACCATTTTCTCTTGTTTCGGAGACCCTAACGCTACGCATAAAAAATCAGGTCTTGCATCATTTATCATTTGAATCACTGTTTCTTCATCACCTTCGCCGAAATAGCCATGATATGTTCCTGAAATTAATAAGTCCGGATATTTTTCTTTCATTTTTTCTGCCGCTTTATTTGCAACCCCAGGTTTACTTCCCAGTAAAAATATCGATCCCTTAATTTGATTCAAATAATTCAAGGCACTTTCCAGAAAATCAATGCCTGTCACTCTCTCCCTTAATGGTTGGCCTATTATTCTTGAAGCATAAACAAGCCCTATGCCATCAGGAATAACCATATCCGCATCATTAATGATTGTCCTTAGATGATGATCTTTTGTAGCACTCATAACAATCTCAGAATTAGGCGTTATAATCATTTGACAGCCATCTGATGCTATTAGTTTTTTAAATGTATTTAAGGCTTCTTCTTTCGTAACCTTGTCCACGTGTATGCCCAGTATATCTAACCGTTTCATTATTGTTCTCCTATTTCAAGCAATTCATGTATTAGCATTTCATTCTGATCAAGTTTAGTGATTAGCTCTTCTATATGACCTTGGATTCTTTCTTTTGTTGAATCCATATGGTGTATAATATACTCAAATTCTTCCAACAGAAATTCGCTTTGAAAATCATATATACTACAAAGAGCTTTCATCCCAAACATATGCATAAAGGAATTGATTTTGGGGTCATAAGATATGGCAATCATGGGAACATCCATTATGGCAGCATGGATTAAAGAATGGAGCCTTACACCCACCAATATATCCATATTTCCAATAATACTTAACATTTCTTCCGTTAAGTGCTTATCTTTAATATATGTGGCTTTATCTCCCAATTTATTTTCAATTTCTTGAATGGCTTGCATATCTTCATTATAGTGAAAAGGTATAAATACCACTTGAGAATTATATTTATCAATAATTTGTTCAACCGCTTTACATATTTCATCAATAAAATTACCTTTTAATTTAAGCCCTCGCAAAGCAAATCCTACGGTCATTTTATTAGGCTGATTAACAAATCCTGCTTCCTTCAATATAGCCTCACCCATATCCAAATTGGCTTTTTTAACTCGAATAACCGGATCTGCCGTAACGTAAATATTAGAAGGCTCAACACCAATTTCACAAAGCAATTCTTTGGATTGTTCGTCTCTGACAACAATATAATTCAGGCAATTCAAGGTCTTTTTCACTAACATTCGGTTGAATTTACTTCCAATGGGACCTATCCCTTGACTATATATAAACACTTTTTTTCTTAAAATCAATGCAATCCAAATAATCCCCAGATAGTAGGCGATGCTCTTTTTGCTGGTGGAATCTTGTAATAGGCTGCCGCCGCCACTGATTAATAAATCTGCTGACTTTATTGCACCTATAACTTGTTTAACATTCATTCTATAGACAGATTTAACATTAAATTTCTCACTGGTTAAGCTTGGATTTTGTGATAGCACTGTGATTTCTATGTCTCCAAGTTTCTCTCTTAAGTTATCTACTACTGCGCGCAGTATAGATTCATCACCAATGTTATTAAAGCCATAATAACCGGAAATAACAATTTTATGCATATTTAAGCTTCTCCTTTAACCCTTTTTATGATCCTTAATAATAATTCAAATAAGACTAAATATAGTACCCCCAAAACGATCCCAAACAAAAGAGAATAACCTGTACGAACAATGGAAAGATACATTGGAGTCCTCATATGCATAAAGGTATTTACAATAGAAGTTTGGCCAATCACTGCTGCTATTCCAAAGATAAACGGTATCCAGTTTTTCAATCTCCGAATGATCATATATACGGTTAGCATCAACGCCGGAAAAGCTATTAAAAATTCTTTATTTCTTGGTCTGGCGAATAATTTTTCTTCTAAGAAATTCCTAAATATCATTTCTATTTTCAAAGGTTCTATGGATGTTTCATGACCAGTTCGAGCCATATAAACATAGCCGGCCGCCAAAACAATTCCTCCTACTAATACCACCCATACTTTTATGTTGTAGGCTAGAATATCTTGTATCCCACTCATATCAAACTTTTTATTTAGGGATTGTTTTGACCCAAAAATAGATAAATACAAAAGCATAAATATGATAATCGGTCCCAATTGTGCCAGCTTGACACCTCTAAAAAAGCTTAATTCCAATAAATAGTCAATATCTGCTATGACTGCTGATGTCAATAGTGCCCCTATAGCAGAAATACTTGAAGCAATCAAAAGTTCTTTAATTGAAAATATAATTGTTTTTGATAATTTTTCATCCTGAGCTAAAACAGACTGATAATACCGACATCGTAACAATAGATAATATATAGCCAATGAAGGAAAAATAATAGATGCTGCCAGAGCGGATGCCAACTCAGCTAATTGAGCACTTACTATAAATGCACCAATGGCGCCTATTGAACCCAGGCCCAGTAAACCATACTTATATCTATTTTTTAGGTCAATGAAGGCAGATAATAAAATCATTCCCCCGGCAATGGTTCCTAAAGTCATCAGAACCTTTTTAACAACACCGATTTTATATGGCGGCATCACAGAAGCCGGCCCAAAATATATACCATGTTCAGCAATTCTACTTTCTAGGCTTTCAAACATTTTGATATACTCATTTTTATCGGTAATGTAAACATAATGGTCTTTAAACTCTTTTATGGGTTTAAAATAAATTAAGCGAATATTTCTTTCCGTAATCGCTCTAAAAAAAGTATTTTCAATTTCTTCTGCCCCAGGATAATTGTAGTATTGATATCTATTTTGTATGTAATTCCAAGTTGTAAATGTTCGTACCATATTATAGTTGGATGCTTCTACCAATTCAAAAAGACCTGTTTGTTCGTTGTGGCCTCTTTGGAAGGTTGATTCTACCATTCCGATTTTAATATGATTGGATTCAATATAATCTTTAATAAATACACTGCCTTCATCTTGTCCAATTATTTCTAAGCCTGCAAAAAGAATATATTCTGGTATTTCCTTTAACTGCGAATATTCTTCTACAACAGCTTTTTCAAATTTTGTTCCATTCCATCCATCAAATCCTACAGTTCTTGGAATAATTTGCATATCAGCATTTTTGACTTTTTGTAATTTATCTTTATCAAATCCAAGGCTTAGATACATAAGCTTTGAATACTCGGCTTTTCTAAGCTCTCTATAGGGGTTATCATTGGTCTCAAATAATTTTTCTTTAGATGAATATAGCGTGTCCTTAGGTGTCCCATCTAATAATATATAATATGTATTTTCTCCTTGTGCTGTAAAGTATCGATCTGAATCATATCGCTCTTCCATTGCAGCTTTTATAAAATCAAATAAATCTTCTGAAGAAGTCGTAATTAAAACATCATTGGGGTCATATTGTTCATTGTTTGAATAAATCGCTTTCAGCATGGTTTCAGGCATATGATCCGCCCAATGGATATCTTCTACCACCTTTTTCATAATTTCTGCTTTTACCGGTTGTCCCTCTTCCATTAATGAGTGAAGACTTTCTTCCGACAATCCTACTTTATTAACTTTCAGTTCTGTAAATAGGTTAAGCCAAACAGAGATGTCTTCATTGCTTTGCTTAGCCAATTCATTTAATTCAGTATAATCTACTATAACATCTACATTTTTATTATTGGTTTCTACATTGATTCTTCCCAAAGAAGCTGCTATGGCCACCACAAGGGATATGATAATCAATATATAGAAAACCTTATTATTTCTCAATAATTGCATTTCTGTCCTCCTAGCTATAATAATCTACTATTCTATTGTAAAGATATTTTATATCCGAGTAAAGCAAATAAATTCAAAAAAAACTGGAAGGGAAGAATTCTTAAAATTCTTCCCTATCTCAATAATTTATTATATCTATTTTATTTCATATCCACCTTTTACCATCACCCATATTTCCGATGTGGCTAAAATGCCTCTTCCATCATCTCTGGGAACAATTAAAAGATGGTTTCTTTCAATCTCATCGCCACTCTTAAGATCTTTTCCACCTGTCAAATCAGAAATGCCGTCTACACCATTATCTATAGCGTTAGCTGTTCCTGATCTTAGTATTATTTCTGTACTATCTTTTCCAATTAGGCTTTGATTTTCTTGAAGATTAAGCACCTCAAATGCAGTCACGACTTGAGGTTCATCGGTTGTTGATTGAGTATCAGATGGTAAAGTCGTATTTGCGAGCTTTTCATCAATATATGTCTTAAGCTCATTTATCTTTGCTTCTACGTAGCTAACTGTAACGACAGGATCTTGCTCAGTTCCTAGACTATTACTACTTGCTGTAGCAATTATGCTGAACATAACTAAACCTATAAAACTTATTATCAATACTTTTCCTTTGTTTCTCACCCTGGTTATCCTCCATTAAAAATCTATTAATCCAAAACTCACTGATAGGGCTTCATTGACTTTTATCATTACATCCTCATCAGCGTGCCCGATTTTTTCTTTTAGACGTTGTTTGTCAATGGTTCTTATCTGCTCTAGTAAAACTACCGAATCTTTATTTAGTCCATGCCCTAAAGCGCCAATTTCCACATGTGTAGGAAGTTTGGCTTTATTAATCTGTGAAGTAATCGCTGCGATGATGACTGTAGGGCTATATTTATTTCCAATATCATTTTGTAGGACTAAAACCGGTCTCAGTCCTCCTTGTTCGGAGCCAATGACCGGACTTAAATCGGCAAAGTAAATATCACCTCGTTTTATAACCAAGTCACTCACTCTCCGCTAATATTTTTTCATATTTTTCGAGGATTAATCTATCTTCTTCTACGCCTACCTCAGAAATCTCTAAATTAATCATCCCCATTTCCATATATCCTTTTTTCATCATTTCTCTTATGCGTATCTTTTTTCTTTCTCTTAAATAAAGTTTCATAGCCTCTCGGATAAATTCGCTTCTGTTTTGTT
>JAKSCF010000632.1 GCA_022360735.1 Clostridia bacterium | reverse complement strand
TACATGGCCTGTTGCAGGTTTGCTGCTGAACTCCAAGCCTGATATATTTAGAATATGACCAGTAAAATAAATTTTTGATTTTCAGATGCTGAACTTACTCAATGCACAGTATGTGGAGACATCCCAAGGAAAGCAGTATATAGCATTGGCAGGATACAGATTTGGAAAGCAGAGACAAGGGGCGAACAACACAACCCAGTGGAGCTGTACCTCAGACAAAGTCCAATACAAATGCAAGGCTAGACTGACAACACAGGCAGCCGCAGATGCTAATGCATTGTATACTGAAAATTTTCCGGGTATGGGTATGGACAAATGCCCCAGGCATTGTTCCTTGTACCAAATATCAAAATCGGAAAATCGGTCTGATATCTGTACGTTTTGGGCTTGAAAATCTGATTTAAGGTCAATGCCATAAGTAAAACATTTTACATTTAATTGCCGGATATTTTCTATGAGTATCCTGCCATATTTATCATCAATATTAACAATATTAGCTTTCTTAGTTTTATAGAACAATTTCTTCTTTGAATTAAAATAATCATCAAATCCAGAATGAAAGTCAAGATGGTCCGGTGTTAAATTTGTAAATATCCCATAGTCAAAATCAATATCCTCTACTCTATTAAGGGCAAGGGAATGAGATGACACTTCCATAACACAGGATTTTATATTTTTATCTAACATTTCTGTAAACATTTTTTGAAGTTCATAGGACTCAGGAGTTGTATTGGTTGAAGTGTATTCTTGATGGCCTATTCGATACGAAATCGTCCCTAAAACAGCACAAGGTTCATCCGAAGCTTTTAATACCTGATGCACCATATATGTAAAGGTAGTTTTACCATTTGTTCCGGTTACACCTATAACATTCAGATTTGATGTAGGATTGTCAAAATAGTTGCAAGATAGCTTAGACAACGCTTTTCTGCTGTCTGCAACTTGAATAATGGTCCCATCAATGGGGGAAGACTCTATGGGTTTCTCAACAATAAGGGCAGATGCACCTTTATTAACAGCATCATTAATAAACTGATGACCATCTGTTTTATAACCCTTAATACAAACAAATGCATTGCCTTCTTCTACTTTTCTAGAATCGTAAGCAATGCCTGTAATGTCAATAGATGTATCTCCCTGTATTTCAATAATGTCAACGTCATTCAATATATCTTTTAATTTCACTGCATACCATCTCCTTTTAGACTAAACTCTTAGGGCAAAAATATAATGAATAATGATGAATAATTAATGATTAAGGAAGAAATTTTGAAAATTTCTTCAGTTTATTAATTGGATATAAAGAATTTTGCTAAAAATTCTAACCTTTATTATTAATTATTCATTATTACTTATTAATTAAGCTTTGACTCCAAAAACCATACGTATTAATTATAAAGCAAATGGATTAGTTTTTGTATAAGAAAATCGTTACATTTTTCCTTACCATCTCTCCAGCCTTAGGATATTGGTCTTCTACGAAAAAGTCCTCTTCAAATAGTGCTTCTTCGGGAATCACTTCAAAGCTTAATCCTTGTTGCTCTAATATTTCTTTTGCTTCAATAAATTGCATTTGGCTGACCATTGGTACATAAGTGTAATCGTCTTTCATTTTTTCTAAATCTTCTTCAGAATAATACTGCTTCACATTGAGGTATCTTAGTGTATCTGCTAGTATTTCTCTTACAGCCGGCGCAGCCGTCACACTCCCAAACCTTATACCTTGTGGTTCATCAACAATAACTAAAACAGCCAATTCCGGATCATCCATTGGCGCTAAAGCAACAAAAGAAGAATACACTTTACCATCTACATAGCCGCCATCAATAACCTTATCCGCAGTTCCTGTTTTACCACCAATCCTATATCCGGCAATTTGAGCATGTTTCCCTGAACCTTCTGTTACAACAGATTCCATAATCATACACATGTCATGTGCCGTTTCTTTAGATAAAACTTGCCTGACAGTAACAGGTTCATATCGGTGGATGACATTACCATTATCATCTACAAGTTCTTTAACGATTCTTGGCTGCATGAGCTTCCCTTCGTTTCCGATTGCACTAATAGCTGTGATGAGCTGTAAAGGTGTAACAGATATTCCTTGGCCGTAAGAAATAGTCGCCAATTCAACCGGCCCAACATAAGCTTTGTTTTGTAGAATAGACCGACTTTCTCCAGGTAAATCAATTTGTGTTTTATCATTTAAGCCAAAGCTATCCAGATATTCGTAGAACTTATCTACGCCTATTGCCAGACCTAGCTGAACAAATACAGGGTTGCATGAGTTTTGAACGCCTTGTGCTAATGTTTGATGTCCATGAGTTCTTGGGTGTCGCCAGCACTTTAAATTTTGATCGCCTACATTAATACTGCCTGTGCAGTTAAATGTAGCATCGAGAGAAGTAGCATTTTCCTCTAAAGCAACAGCCGTCGTTATCAATTTAAAGGTTGAACCCGGCTCATAGGTATCGCTTACCAGTGGGTTCCGCCACATTTTATTCCAATATTTAGATCTTTCTTCTTTTGGAAGTGTATTATAATAAGCCAAATCTTCTTCCATTATGGGTTCTCTTGGATTATTAGGATCATAATCAGGATAGGTAGACATGGCTAAAATATCTCCATTTTTAGGGTTCATGGCAATAGCCATAACTCTTTTACTGCCCGTTTTGATCAAAGCATTTTCTATGGCTTTTTCTACAAAATGCTGAATGACTTCATCAATGGTCAATACAGTATTTAAACCGTTTTCTGCTTTAAAATATTTTTCTGTACCATAAGACAATTGTCGTCCCAAAGCATCCGTATTTTTGATCCATCTTCCGGGTAGTCCGCTAAGGTATTTATCATATTTAAGCTCTATACCTGATAACCCGATGTTGTCTACGGTTGTATGACCTATAATATGTGCTGCAAAACTGCCAAATGGATACACACGTTTATTATCCTCCGCAATCCATATGCCTTCTAAATGGGCCTCTCGAATCTGATCTGCTTTTTCTTTTTCTATCCACCTAGCAACACGAATAAGGTTTACGTTTTCTTTTGTAATCAATTTATGAACGGTATCATAATCATCGCCAAGTATTTCAGATAAAATACGTGCTGTTTCTGTAACATCTTTTGCATTTGCCACCTCAGAAGGTCGCGCCCAAATCGTACTGGTAGTAGCACTAACCGCAAGTTCTTTTCCTTTTCTATCAAAAATAATCCCTCGTTTAGCAGGGATTGGAATATCTCGTGTTTGCTGTTCTAATGCCAATTGTTGGTATCTTTCACTGTTTACAATCTGTATCCAGCCTAATCTGAACACTAACCCTATAAACATACAGCATACCACAACAAAAAAGAAAAGAATACGTTTTTTATTTTTATTAGTTGGAAGTGACAAGTCAAAGCACCTCTTTATTTTTGATTAATTAATTGAACGCTTGTTCTCTGAGTAATGAAGCAAATTCAGATTCATTAGGTACGCTGTTTTCTAAGAATACAACTTGGTCACCTGTAGGATAAACCATGCCAAGCTCATTTAATGCTTTCTCTTCTATTGCTACTATTTTACTTTCTTGTTCAATATTGACTTGAATATTTTCAATCTCGCCTTCTATGGCGTAGATTTGTTTACTGGTTTCATTAATGTTGTATTTTATTTGTGTAATGTAGGCAGAAGAAATAATCATCGTGATGCACGTTGCACCCAATACCATTAAAAAAAATATCACTTTTGCCTTTTCTGCAAAAGAAAGATTGACATTCTTTTTCTTTTTTTGCTTCTGTTCCGGCTCATTGGAATAGCCTTCATATACTTGATATCTTTTCTCTGCTGCTAACATTTTTATTCCCCCTTATGCTGATATAGAACTTATACTTTCTCAATCACCCTTAGTTTTGCACTTCTCGATCGTGGATTATTATTGATCTCATCCTCTGTAGGAATAATAGGCTTCGAAGTCACTTTTTTTCCTTTTGCTTTTCCGCCACATACACATATAGGCATTTCAGGTGGACATGTACAGCTTTTTACTGCATCATTAAAGCATCTTTTTACAATCCTATCTTCCAACGAATGAAACGTGATGATACACAACCTTCCCCCATAAGATAATACATCTATAAAATCATTAACTGAATCTTTTAACAGTTGTAGTTCATTGTTGACTTCAATCCTTATAGCTTGGAAAGTCCTTTTTGCAGGATGCGGGCCTGTCCTTCTTGCAGAAGCGGGAATAGCAGATTTTATAATGTCAACCAATTGAGTCGTGGTATTAATAGAAGTTTTCTCTCTTGCTTGAACAATAAAATTAGCAATTCTGGATGCCCATTTCTCTTCCCCATAAGTTTTTATAATTTGGTAAATATCCTCTTCTGTATAATCATTAATAATATTATGAGCTGTTAATTCATCAGATTGATCCATTCTCATATCTAATGGAGCTTCTTTCATATAGGAAAACCCTCGTTCTTCATTATCTAATTGATAGGAGGAAACTCCTAAATCTAAAACAGCTCCTTGAATTTCTTTTATGCCAAGCTCTCTCAAAACCTTTTTTATATTACAGTAGTTACTATGTACATATTTTTTATCACACACGTATCTTTGGAGTTTGCTTTTTGAAGCATTAATTGCATCTGTATCCCGATCGATGGCAATTAGTGTTCCACTTTCATCTAACTGTTCACATATACCTGCCGAATGGCCCCCACCACCTAAGGTGCCATCAACATATATGCCATTAGGTTTAATCAATAGATTATCAATCACCTCATTAAACATTACAGATGTGTGCTTAAATTCCATAATTTCTCCTATATCCCGAGCTCGGCCATCTTTTCAGCTATATTGTCATAACTAAGGTCCGCGTCATCATTATATCTTTCCCATTCTTCTTTATCCCATACCTCGACTCTTGTTGAAACACCAATGGTAACCACTTCTTTTTCAATTTTCGCATGGTCCCTTAGATTTTGTGGTATTGTTATTCTTCCTTGCTTGTCTATCTCACATTCAACCGCACCTGAGAAAAAATGTCTTACAAAAGCTCTTGCATCTTTACTTGTCAATGGCAGCTGCTTCAGCTTTTCTTCGAAGATTTTCCATTCATCCATTGGATAAATGAACAGGCAATTATCAAGGCCTTTAGTCAATATAAACTTAAAGCCCAGCTCTTCTCTGAATCTGGATGGGACTATAATTCTTCCCTTTGCATCAGTTGAATGTTGATATTCGCCGATAAACATAACATTACACCACACTAAATAAACTTATCTCCACTATACACCACTTCCCTCCACTCTGCAACCACTTAACCTTATGTTCTTACTCCTTCACTCCACTTTTTTGTATCTTTTATTTAAAAACAGAATTTTAATTCACTTAACAAGCTATATATAGTGTTTACAAATTTCTAAACACCAAATATGGCTTGTCCATTCCAAAAAAAAATCCTTTGGTTCGTTCACTACATATCATCACTTTGTGTTTAATTTTCTCTAAATTAAAAAAACGCTCTTGTGAGCGTTTTTTGCGTTTTTATTTTATCTAAATATTCTTCTGTTCTTTCTTCTTGTATTCATTCTAAGTATTAGCAAACAGACTATGAATACAATCAGACTTAACACTTGGGCTACTCTGAATTCGCCTATCATCAAGCTGTCTGTTCGAAATTCTTCTATGAAGAACCTTGCAAAGGAGTATAACATTGCATACAGCAAGAAAATCTGACCTTTAAACTTCCTCCTTCTTTCATACCATATCAAAAACAAGAATATAAGTAAATTCCAAACGGATTCATATAAAAATGTAGGATGCACGCGTTGTCCGTCAACCAGTATTGCCCATGGTAAATCTGTAGGGGTGCCATATGCTTCTTGATTTAAGAAGTTCCCCCATCTTCCAACGGCTTGAGCTAATGCTACTGCAGGCATGCCTAGATCCAAAAGATCCATGACACGAATATTCCAAAGCTTGCAAAGTAAAATAGCTACCAGGATGCCGGCAATTAAACCTCCATGTATAGCAAGTCCACCTGTTCGTGTATTTATTATCTTGAGAAAATCCCCTTCGTAATAAGACCAGTTAAAAATCACATAGTATAATCTCGCTCCTATTACACCAAAAGGTATCACAACTAATGCGAAATCAATTGCGCGATTTGGATCAATATGGTACAGTCTTGCTCTTTTCATTATAGCAATAGTAGCCAAAATCATTCCTATTGATATTAAGATACCATACCATCTAACAGAAATACCGAATATGGTAAAAGCAATTGGGTCCAATCTTTATCACATCCTTTTACTTATCACTCTCTTTAGCTGGTATCCTGTATAGGAATACAGCCTATATTATATTTCTTGTATTATTATGAACTCTTAATAAATCCTATGGCAAAACATTCCACATCAACCTGTATTCTTATGCCATGTACCACCTAACATTATATCCGAATCATATGAAAACTTCAAACACATCTCGACAATATTATCACTCTATTTCCACTGGGATTTGTCAACTTTAATAAAAGATAAATGTTCTTTTTACATTTTGCCAAATTCGGGCTTATTTTATGTTTAAGAATTCCATTAACTTTGGTTCTACATTAAAAGTTTCTCTTAATTTTTTATATTCTATATACGCCTGTTGAGATTTTCTTTCATTATGGGGCCCTTTCATGGCCCTTATCATGACATTCTTAGGTGTCTCACTAACAGGAACAAAGTCAAATAGAGTGGTTTGATAGCCTGATATTTCAAGAATCAAACTTCTCATCGTATCCGATAACATATCTGCAATACGTTCTTTGTATACATCAAATTTCGTAATTGATGTCAATGGATGATTCTTCATCTTGGACCTAACAAAATGTTGACAACAAGAAACTGTCATGATATATCTTGCCTGTTCAATAATGCCTTTAGCTATTGTCATATCTGTAGCTGTATTGCAAGCATGTAGACTATATATTATGTCTGGTCTCTGATTGAGTTCAACGTTAAAAATATCATCACATATGAAGTTCATATTATCAAAACCTAAGCTTTCGGCTGCTTGCTTAGATTGTTGGATTACATGATGATTATAGTCTATACAGATAAATTCTACCTTTCTATTTAATACCTTTATCAAATAATAGTTTGTAATAAATGATAAATAACTTTTACCACTTGCACAATCTACGATAGTAAGCGTTCTTTTGGTTGATAGTCTTTTAACAGCTTTTTCAATGTGTATGAGATAATCAAAAATTTGACGATGTTTATTCAATCTCTGTTTATAATGAATACCATTTTTGTTTGATAACCCGATTGAAGTAAAAATTGATTTTATTTCTTCTGCATTAATATCTATTTTATTCATAATATACCTCTCCTTAATCTGATAAGTTACTTGCTTTTAACGCAATTAAAAAAGTAGTACTAAAGACAATAAAATATCAATTAAATAATCAGGTACATCAAAACACCGCAACATTGGTCGCAGAAATTCCTAATTATCTAATTGATGGTTTATTTATGTCTCCGTACTACTTAAGGTATATATGATTTTAACTTTTAAGCGGCCGGACTAAATTCCACCTTTCATTATTAACAGTATTGCAAATTTCACTTCATTATAACATAAGTAATCTTTATTTTCAAAACTCTCTAAAGAGCCTTAAAAGCTCACTTCCATAAGTTAACTCTTTATTGACATTATACGACTTTAATATATAATTAGGTGGTACGAACGTGATATATCATTATATTACGTCGTACCAACTAATTTGTTATTCTGATTTGAAAGGATGTTAATTTATGAAATTAGGAATCGTTGGTCTTCCTAACGTAGGAAAAAGCACGTTATTTAATGCCATTACCAAAGCGGGAGCAGAATCTGCCAATTATCCGTTTTGTACTATAGAGCCTAATGTAGGTATTGTGAGTGTCCCTGATGAACGACTTCAAATTCTTGATAAAATGTATGAATCCAAAAAAGTCGTTCCAACTGCAATTGAATTTTATGATATTGCCGGGTTAGTAAGAGGTGCCAGCAAAGGTGAAGGACTCGGTAATAAATTCTTATCCCATATTCGTGAAGTAGCCGCTATTGTGCATGTGGTACGATGCTTTGATGATGGTAATATTACACATGTTGACGGTGAAATCTCTCCTAAGAGAGATATTGAAACCATTAATACAGAATTGATTATCTCAGATTTGGAAATGGTTGAAAGACGTTATGATAAAACACGCAAGTTACTTAAGGGAGATAAGTCTCTGCAAAAGGAACTGGATTTTCTAGAAAAACTAAAAAGTATTTTAGATAAAGGTGAATCTGCCAGATCATTAGAAGTAGATGAAAGGGAAGAAATAATATTAAAAGAAATCAATCTCCTTTCATCCAAACCCATTATATATGTGGCTAACGTATCTGAGGATGATTTATTGGACATGTCTTCTAACACTTTAATTAAAGAGGTAGAAGCAATCGCACAAAGTGAAAATGCAGAAGTCATTACTGCCTGTGCTAAGATTGAATCAGAAATTTCAGAGTTAGATGACGAAGAAAAGGTTGTTTTCCTTGAAGAATTAGGCCTTTCAGAATCCGGTTTAGACAAACTCATAAAAGCAAGCTATAAATTATTAGGTCTTATAAGCTTTTTAACCTCAGGCAAACCTGAAGTAAGGGCTTGGACCATAAAAAATGGTACGCCTGCTGTAAAAGCTGCAGGTAAAATCCACTCGGACATAGAGCGAGGCTTTATACGTGCCGAAGTCATCCATTATAATGATTTGGTTGGATGTGGCAGTATCCAGAAAGCCAAGGAACAAGGGCTTCTCAGACTAGAAGGAAAAGACTATATTATGAAAGACGGCGATGTGGTTCATTTTAGATTTAACGTTTAAAACTTTATAATCATGTAAATAAACCGTTACAACCCTTTGTTGGTTTGTAACGGTTTTTAATATTAATTTAAAACCATCCAACATAAGAAAAAAACTATAGAAAAACAAAAAATTTCATCACAATATGTCGATTCATTTAATATATTTTAGTGCAAGGAAAAAAATTAATGAAAGAAGGAATAAAG
>JAKSCF010000376.1 GCA_022360735.1 Clostridia bacterium | reverse complement strand
TTAAAATATTGTAATGTTTCATTTAAGTAATAAAACATGGTTAAAAGTTAAATAATAAAATAGGCTTAATAATGGAGGTGGTATTATAAAAAAAATTGGCATTCCAAGAGGGCTTTTGTATTTTAGATATCATCCTTTTATACAGACATTTTTAAAAGAATTAGATGCTGAAATAATTTTTTCAGAAGAAACCAATAAAGAGATTCTTAATTTAGGTGTTAAATATTGTGTGGATGAAGCTTGCCTTCCTATAAAAATATTCCATGGACATGTTGCTTCTATTAAAGAAAAATGTGATTTGATGATTATCCCAAGAATCATGAAAGAAGAAGGGGGAGAATATATTTGTCCTAAATTTTGTGGTCTTCCGGAAATGATTATTAACAGTATTCCCAATATGCCTGTTATTACCTATGATCCTTTGTACTTAAATTCACAAAAGAAGCTGCAGAAGTGGATAGTAGGATTAGGAAGACATATCATAAATAATAAACAAAAAATTAATGATGCATATGAAAAAGCAAGCCATGAACAACAAGCTTTTGAGTTGGGAATAAAAGATGATCAATACAGTAAAAAAGTAGCTTTAGTGGGACATCCTTACTGTGTTCATGATTCTTTTTTTAACATGAATATTGTTAAAAAGCTTAATGAAATGGGAGTCGGTGTTATCACTGAAGAAACCATTCCTAAGCAATATTTTGATGTAGAGTTAAAGAATTTATATAAAAAACCCTTTTGGGATTTTACTAAAAATGCATATGGGTTTTGTATGAACATTTATAAGAATGAAAGCGTGGATGGGATCATATATTTATCGTCCTTTGGCTGTGGGATTGATTCAGTATCCGTTGAATTAATAAAAAATGAAATTAGAGAATTTCCTTTTCTAATTTTGAAAGTGGATGAACATACGGGAGAAGCAGGAATAGATACCAGAATTGAAGCTTTTATTAATATGCTTGGAGAGGAGTATTTAAATTGAAAATAACATTCCCTCATTTTGGAAATACATATATTCCTGTCAAAATATTATTTGATGGATTGGGATTAGAATATGTTATACCCCCTCTAAATAATAATGAAGCACTTGAAATGGGGACATTACATTCTCCGGAAGAGATATGTCTTCCTTTTAAAATTATGATGGGAAACTATATACAGAGTATTAAAGAAGGGGCAGATACAATCGTACTGATTGGCAGTAATGGTCCATGCAGGTTTGGAGAATATTGTGAATTACAGAAAAATATATTAAGAAATTTAGGATATGATTTGGAGTTTATTGTTTTGGAAAGTCCTAATGTGATTGGTAAAGAAGAATTTAAAAAAAGGGTATATAAAATATCTGAACAAAGTCCTAAAAATAAAACTGAGAAATGGAAAGCATTAGGGAATACATTATTGGCTCTAAGATTAATAGAGGAAATTGAAAGAAAAGCCCTTTATAAATGTGGGTATGAAGCCAATAGAGGTGAACATAAATATATCTTAAATCAATGCAAACGAGAAGTAATGCGCACGAATGATCCCCACCAAGCCTTAAATATTTTAAAACAGTATCATAGAAAAATTGACAAGATACCGCTGGATACCATCAAAAAACCAATTACGGTTGCGCTTATGGGTGAAATATATACAATTATAGAACCTTTTTCAAATCTATATATTCAAGATAAATTAATGGACTTTGGTGTTAGTATAAAAAAAGGCTTATCTTTGGATGGATGGTTAATAGATGCTTTTCTCAGATCATTTAAATTAAATTCTATAGCTATAAGGAAAGCATCTAAGGAATATCTTCCTTATGATATAGGCGGTCATGGAAGAGAATGCGTGGGAGAAGCACTTATTGCCAACAAGGAAAAATTAGATGGCGGGATACAGCTATTCCCAATGGGATGTATGCCGGAAATTGTTTCAAAGGTCATATTACAATCCATATCCAAAAATAAAGATTTTCCTATAATGACCTTAGTAATGGATGAGATGACAGGTGAAGCCGGATTTGTTACAAGAATTGAAGCATTTTTTGACTTGCTTGAAAGGAGACGAGAATATGTATTATTTGGGAGTTGATGTAGGCTCTGTAAGTACCAATATAGTGGTTTTAGATCATGAGTTAAATGTATTGGATAAACTATATCTTCGGACTAAGGGCAGACCTATTGGTGTTATTCAAGAAGGATTTAAAATATTAAGCAAAAAATATGATGATTGCCATATAAGAGGTGTAGGAACAACCGGAAGTGGAAGGGCTATTGGATCTTTTCTCATAGGAGCAGATGTGGTTAAAAATGAGATAACGGCACATGCTGTAGCAGGTGTCTTTTTAGACAAGAAAGTGAGCACCATTATAGAAATAGGCGGACAAGATTCAAAAATTATTATTATAAAGAATGGTATTGCAACGGATTTTGCCATGAATACCGTATGTGCAGCCGGGACAGGGTCCTTCCTAGACCGACAGGCGGAAAGACTGGATGTCCCTATCGAAGAATTTGGAAAATACGCTTTAAAGTCTAATGTACCTGTCAGAATAGCGGGCAGATGTGCTGTTTTCGCAGAGTCAGATATGATTCACAAACAACAATTGGGTTATGATATATCGGATATCATAAGTGGATTGTGCAATGCAATGGTAAGAAACTATTTAAATAACGTAGCAAAAGGAAAAGAAATACTTCCAAATATTTTTTTTCAAGGTGGTGTAGCAGCTAACATTGGTATTAAAAAAGCTTTTGAGAAAGCACTGGGACATGAAGTGATTGTTCCTAAGTACCATGATGTAATGGGAGCGTTAGGCGCTGCAGTATTAGCAAAAAAGGCTGTAAACAGACAAAATGTACAAACAAAATTTAAAGGATTTGAAATGGCTGATAGTTTGATAACAACCAAGAGTTTTGAGTGTGATGAATGTGCCAACAAGTGTGAAGTGGCTGCTTTGTATGATGGAGAGAAAACAATAGGATATTTTGGAGACAAATGTGGGAGATGGAACTCCCAGCGTGTTCAGCTCAATATCATGACAAAGAATTATGATAATGTTTCCCTTCGAGCATAACCGCTGACAGAAATAAAGGAAGATTTTGCTTTGCAAATCTTCCTTATTTAATATCTTGTGACATGTAATTTGAAAGCTTTGTGACTTGTGATGTCATGTCATTGATGATGTTCTTTTGAGCAGATTTTCTGCAGTATTCATAGTCCACATCTGCGCCGCCTACTCCTATCAATTGATTTTCGCTATAAACGGCAAGTGAATAGGATACCAATTCTTTATTAGAGTAAGGGTCAAAATATATGTTGCTCCATACACCTTTGCGTTGGTTAATAGGATTATAGTACCAAGACATATAGGTGTTGGTAGGGGCGTCTTTAACGTAAAGAGAGCGTTGATTTTCTATTTTATTATTATCCCTAAAAGAATAGATACCAATACCAATGTCTTCAGATTTTAAATGTGTAAGGAGGTGAGGATTAGTATGAAAATATGTGCCAAATAATGAAAGATTATCCTTTAAAGTATTTTCGGATGCACGTTCGATGATATGCTGCAAGTTGCTGAAATACATAGAGGGGTTGCTGCGTGCATTTTGTAGATTAAATGTGTCATTAATTTCATTGACTAAACCCAGTACAGCATTTTCGATTTGTTCAATACTTATACCAAGATCTTTTTTGAAGTCATTATCTTGGAAATTCAGTTGACTAAAAGAATTACCAATACGGTCTATGTTTTCTTTGGCATCGATGATTTCTGACTGAATTTCGTCAACAATTTTTTTTATGTTGACTGCTGAATTGGATGTCTGAACCGATAGCTTTTTTACTTCGTCAGCAACCACAGCAAAGCTTTTACCATGCTCTCCTGCTCGAGCAGCTTCTATGGCTGCATTAATGGCTAGAAGATTGGTTTGACGCGCTACGGAGCTGATAACGTCTACAATGTCATCAATGGTATCCGACTTAAGATTAAGGGCATCAATGCTGGATGAAATATGGTTAAAGGTTACATTTGTATCGGAAAAGTGCTGTTTAAAAGTGTTGATAATACCTAGATTTTGGCTGTTCATTTCAGAGAAATCATGAATTAGATCTTTTGTTCTATTTAATAATTCATTAATTTCGTTTATCTTTTGTAATGCATTCATTTACCCACCACCCATTTCGTATTTAAGTTTTAAAAATAGAAAAAATTAGAGGAATATTTAAAGATATTATACAGTAGTAAGATTATAAGAATATAATATTGAGTCAAGATTTGGTAAAAAATGAGTCAAGATTCAATAAAGATTTATTTCTAACAGATTTTTAATATTATTTAAATCTTACACTAACCATCATGGTTTATAATAAAATATGATAGATTAAAGAGAGGAATAGAAAGTATGAATCAAAAATCGATAGGATTTACATTTATTTTTTTTGGAATGATATTTTTAATACTCAAATATTTTGGATGGATGGATTATTTTGTAGCCAATGCATGGGTATTGATTTTCTGGGTTTTTGGTTTTGCCTTTGAAGCGGCATACTTTACGAGTGAAAATAAAAAAACAGGTTATTTAATTCCAGGGGGTATTTTTTTAACCCTTGGCGGCATCTTTACCTTTTGTGCGCTCTTTGGGGATAAATGGATGGAAATCATATGGCCGTTTTTTATCTTTGCCCCTGCAGTAGGATTCATACAAATATTGTTATTTACAGGGAAGAAAACTTTTGTCGTACCTGCTCTGGTTTTAAGCTCTGTCAGCGGATTCTTTCTATTGAATAATCTAGGTAAAATTCAGTTCATCTCTACAGCCTTTCCATTTGCTTTAATTCTAATTGGTGTATTATTACTGCTTACAAAACAGAAGAAGTAATTCAGAGCATCAAAGATTTAAAAACCGCTAAATAGAATATTTAATAAAAATAAGATCAAAAATCAGATTGATGGAAAGCTCTTGCAATTGAGTACAGGTGTATAAGGTTTTGATATTAACTCTTTTCAG
>JAKSCF010000073.1 GCA_022360735.1 Clostridia bacterium | reverse complement strand
TCATTATCCTTCATCTTGTAAATACCGGGTTTTTGAGGCATTGAATCTATTTTTTCCTTTAGATGTTTAGGTATCCTAGACAAATGAACCACCTACTCATACTTCATGCTCATGTATAAAACTCTATATTACCAACTGTCTCAACAGCTTCTTTATATGTTTTCTTCATTTTACCACTTCTTATGATTATTTGTATATAATAGATCAACCAGTTTATTTTTTCTGTGTTGTTACTTTCTCATTCTCTTTGTTTAAAATAAGGTAAATGCACGAACCGACAATCAGAACACCACCTATAATTGTTGTTATATTTGGTATTTCAGACCATAGAACTAAGCCCCATATAACATTGAAGGCAATGCTAGAGTATCGTGCTGTTGCCACTATAGGAGCTCTTTCATGGGTATAAGCTTTGGTTAGAAAAATCTGCCCTAGAAATGAAACACTGCCAATGCAAATTAGATAAAAAAACTCAAGAGGTTTTGGCATAACAAAACTATCCCACATCATAGGTATACTTACTATGGTTGCTATAAACAGAAAAGAGAAAACGATTTCATATGTATTCTTGGTTTTACTTAACTGTCTAATGGTTATAGTCGCACCGGAAGAGCATAAAGCACTAAAAACTCCGATTAAGGCTACAGCTGAGTAAGTTGAATATCCAAATGGATTAATTGTAATTATAGCACCTATTAAAGCAATGAAAATAATACCATATGTCTTACAAGATATTTTTTCTTTTAAAACCAAAGCAGATAATATTATAACAAAAAAAGGGGAGAGATTTATTAATACACTAGTATCTACTAAAGGCATTTTTGAAATAATATAAAAATATGTCACTAAATATGCAGCACCCAATAATCCTCTAAGTATTAGTAGACCTTTATTTCCCTTTGAAAATTTGACTTCTTTTTGTTTCATAATCATAAATGTAATGATTGACCCGATAATACTTCTAAAAAAAACTATTTCTATAGAGGGTATATTGGCACTGACTAATTTTACAAGTAAATTCATAACACTAAATACTAAAGATGCCATAATAGCATAGAAAATTCCTTTTTTCATAACAAGCCCCCATTCATTTGACATTACTTCTCTATATCCAAATCAAATATTTTTTAATATAAATTACATGCTACACTGCAACGATTATTCAACTTTTCCAAGGTGGGCTTTTCTTTAAAACAATTTTTAAAGACACTAGGACATCGTGATGCAAATGAACACCCTTGTAAATTAATAGATTTATTAATTGGCTCATTAATCACTTTAATATCTTGATTAAAGTTTTTCACTGAAAGTACCGCATTTAATAAAGCCTTAGTATAGGGATGTTTTGCATCTTTAGATATGTTTTTACTGCTCAAGATTTCAACTATTTCCCCTAAATACATAACATATATTTTGTCACTTATGTTTTCTGCCAATGCTAAATTATGGGTTATAAATATGTTACTAAAATTTGTCTGCTTCTGTAGCTCTATGAGAAGATTAATAATCTGCTTCTGTATAGAAACATCCAATGCAGAAGTACATTCGTCACAGATAATTATATTAGGTTTTAAACCAATTGTTCTTGCTATAACAACCCTTTGCAATTGCCCACCACTCAACTCGTTTGGATATCTTTTTATGAATGCTTTATTTAAGCCAACCATTTCCAATAATTCTTCTGCATACTTATATGCTGACTTTTTATCCATTAATTTGAAGTTCAAGTATGGCTCAACCATATATCCACCTATCTTCATTCTAGGACTAAAAGTACTTAATGGATCTTGGAAAATCATTTGTACATTTTTGTAATATTCCTTTAGTTGTACACCACGTAAATTCGTAAAATCTTGACCTTTATAAAAGATTTTACCTTTCGTAATATCTGTAAGTTGTGATATTAATCTAGCAAAAGTACTCTTACCACATCCACTTTCGCCTACAATTACTATACATTCTCCTTGCCGTAACCTTATGTCTACATTATTGATCACTTTGAAGCTACTACCATTGTTATCTTTATAATGTTTATGAATGCCCTGCAACTCAAGTATAATATTTTCATTCATAGCTACCATCCTTCCAGCTTTGGAATAGCGTTAAGCAATTGTTTGGTATAATCCATTTGAG
>JAKSCF010000074.1 GCA_022360735.1 Clostridia bacterium | reverse complement strand
CGTTTTTCAGGAAAGCGTAAGTTAAGTTATACGTCATGCAATCAATAAACCGAATCCGTTTCAGGCTCTTTTTCAGGCTCTTGATCTTGAAAAAAGTATTCTTAAACGTTACATTCTGGAATGTTAGCCCGGTAAAATCACAGTTTTCAAAAGAGCAGTCTTTCACCGGTCCGCTGATAATGATATCAGCAAACTGTGTGGTATAAATGGCGGTACGGTTCCATAATACATGATCCATTTTACTTTTGAGGAGGGCGCTGGATTTTATGATAACATCGGTAAAATCGGCACCAGAGAAGTCACAGCCTTTGATATAGCTTCCTGTAAATTCAGCATTTTTTAGGGAGCAATCCCTAAATATATTGCTGACGAGATTGGAATTTTGGATGTTGCTGCTGCTGATGTTGGAATGGGTGAAGTTACAGCTATCGACATGGTTGCTTTTCAGCAGAAGTCCCGACATCTCCGAACCGACGAAAAGACACCTTTGCAGATTGGAAGAGCTGAATTTTTCATTCAGATTACCAAGTCCTGAAAAATCTCCATCCACCCAGTTACCCTTTGACATATTCCATTCATGCTTTTTCTTTTGCTTACCTGATAGCAGTTCCGTCGATTGCTTATCCAAATGCTCAGCACTTGCGGTTTGAGTTTTTACAGGCTGGAAGGTATCAGAAAAATAATTAAGGTCAACCTCCAGAATTTCTGCCAGCCGATTAAAAGTGATAATGTCCGGCATGGATTCTCCTCGCTCCCACTTTCCAACAGCTTGTGAGCTAACCGATAGCTGCCGTGCAAGCTGGGCTTGTGATAAGTTTTTTCCTTTGCGCGCCTGCGAAATTTTACTGCCTATCATAGCTGATGTTAACATATGAATGACCTGCTCCTAATTTGAAATATGCTATTATTTTACCCACATCAGCAATGGGCAACAATAGATAATATGAAACCAACGGTTGTATTGTGGCTATATTTAGTTGTATTAAGGGTAGATATTTGCATGGAGAGTTTTAGCGCCATACGGGTGTGCCCTCAGTCATCATGCCGACTCGTTCTAAGAAGCATGCTCATGGACTTAACAACAGAAAGAGGTTGGCATGTAGAGGATATATATTTTGATGACGGCATTTCAGGCACGACGTTTGAACGCGTGAGTTTCAGATACATGTTTGCTGTTCTTGAAATGTGAACACTGCAAGATTTTTAGCAGAATACAAGTGGAGAGGGGACGATTGATACACAGGATTGGAAATAGTGGATGGTAAGGTTAATCACTTACCCATTTGACGTCTCTACTAGAATTGGTGACCTGAAGATGTAAGATTTTTCAATTTATTGGCCACAATAGATACTCCTAGTGACGCTTTATTCATTTGCTTTCCTGTTTTTAGATAATGCTCAATAATCTTTGGTAGCACAGTACTTTCAATGCCAACGTGTTTTTTTAAGCTTGCTACTTCTTTATTGCCTTTTTGATTTAGTGCTGAAGCAACAATATTCCATGCTGAAGTTACAGTACCATCATCATTTACTTTTACATCAACCTTCAAATGCATTGTCAGATTTTTTGAAACACGAACTAAATCCACACATTTATTTTTTATTACATCAGTAAATATCCAGACGCCCTCTCCAAAAACATTGCTCTTATCAGTTTGAAATATGCAATCTATTGCAGTCTTACCACCATTGTCTGAATGCAGCACTTCTGCATTCCATCCTGGTATCCAATCTGCTTCTCTTGCAGGACATAGTAATGCAAAAAAGGTGTCGATATCAGTTTCACAAGTACCTGAAAAATTCATACGAATTTGCTCTAATGCTTGAGTTCTGTTTAAAAATTTATTAAGAATTTTATCTGATCTTGTTGTATCGTGATTTACCATAATTGTCTCCTTGGATATTGGTGTATTATTTATATTAGGCGATTGAGTTTTTTTAGATACTCTAATACGGTTTCTTTTTGTTGTTGTGTATAGTCTGTCAATAATATTTCATGGGCTTTAAAGGCTTTCCGTTCAAGTGTTCTACCTAATGTAAGTAATCTCTCGCCTTTTTCGGTAAAGCTTAATTGTAAAGCGTTTTTATATTTGGTATCTATTTCCTTTGTCAAATTACCTTTATCCGCCAGTTTCTTAATGATATGTGAGACGGCACCTTTGGTGATGCCAAGCGATCGACCAATCTTTGTTAAATTTTTAGTACTTTCCTCACATGTGGCGATATGTAGAATCAAATGAATTTCAGCAGGAAAATAATTGTCACCTTCAAATTGAATGGGTCGATTTCTTGGAATCTTTGCTTTATGTATTATCTGCATCACATTCCTAAAAATGTCTCTATTGATATTGGACAAGAAATCACCTCGCATTTAGAGTATAGCAGATATACACAAAAGTCAAGTGCTTTGGCTCGTAATATTAAATCCTGCCATATTGATTCTTGATGAGCCTACCAACGGCCTTGACCCTTTGATGCAAAAGCGGTTTGTTAAGCTGATCATTGAGGAGAAGCAACGGTGCAAAACCATACTGATGTCATCGCATATCTTTGACGAAGTGGACCGTACCTATGAGCGTGCCGCCATCATCCGTGAGGGCAAAATCGTTACTGTCAGTGATTTAGCGTCTCTCAAATCGTCGCTGCGCAAGAGCTACCTTGTCACGGTAGCAGACACCAGCGATATTGAAACAATCAGAGAAATAATCAACCCCAAT
>JAKSCF010000716.1 GCA_022360735.1 Clostridia bacterium | reverse complement strand
GGTTTGGCTCAAGCGCCGCACCTCGCAGAACATCGTCATCGGCGGCGCCGCCGGCGCCTTCCCGCCGATGATCGGCTGGGCCGCCGTCACCGGCGGTCTGTCGCTGGAACCGCTGCTGCTCTTCCTGATCATCTTCGCCTGGACGCCGCCGCATTTCTGGGCGCTCGCGCTCTACCGCGCGACCGACTATGCCAAGGCCGGCGTTCCCATGCTGCCCGTCGTCTCCGGCATCCGCCACACGCAGGTGCAGATCCTGCTCTACACCGTGCTGCTCGCCGCCGTAGCCATGGCGCCCAGCGTCATCGGCATGACCGGCTGGCTCTACGGCATCAGCGCCGGCGTGCTCAACCTGCTCTTCCTGCTCTGTAGTTGGCGGCTCTATCGCAGCGACGAAAGCGCGCTCGAAAAGCCGGCAAAGCAGACCTTCGGCTTTTCCATTCTCTACCTCTTCGCGCTCTTCGCCGCCTTGATCGTCGATCGGGCGCCGGCGGTGGGAGCCATCTGGTGAGCGCGGAAGGAGCGGCCATGGATGAACAGAGCCCAGACGATGAGCTGTCGCCCGAGCGCGACGGCCGCAACCTGCACCGGCGCAAACGCGTGCAGAACCTGGTTCTGCTGGCCGTTCTGGTCAGCTTCGTGGTCCTCGTCTACTTCGTCTCGATCGTACGCATGGGAGCGGACTAACCATGGCCATTGAACAGCCTGTATCCCGTAGAAACGCGGCCAACGCCCGCACCGCCATCTCCTTGGCGGCCGTAGTCTGCGGCATGGTCGGCCTCTCCTTCGCCTCGGTGCCGCTCTATGAGCTCTTCTGTCGGGTCACCGGCTTCGGCGGCACCACGCAGGTTGCCGACTCGGTGCCCGAGACGATCAGCGAGCGCCGCATCACCGTGCGCTTCAACGCCGACGTGAACCCGAAGCTGCCGTGGAGGTTCGAGCCCATCGAGCGCGCGGTGACTGTGCATGTCGGCGAGCCGGGACTGGCCTTCTACCGCGCCGAGAATCTGATGGGCCAGCCGATAAGCGGCACCGCCACCTTCAACGTGACGCCGCTGAAGGCCGGCCAGTACTTCAACAAGGTCCACTGCTTCTGTTTCGACGAGCAGTCGCTCGCCGCGGGCGAAGCGGTCGAGATGGGCGTCAGCTTCTTCATCGACCCGGCGATCCTGGTAGACCGCAATCTGGACGACGTCACCACCGTGACCCTGTCCTACACCTTCTTCCGCGACCTCGACGACCTGGCACGTCAGGAAGAGGAAACCGCCAGCGTGGCGGATTACCAAACGACAACCACCGCGAACTAATAAGACGACAGACCTGACGGGGGACGAACATGGCGCACGCGAAACCGAACCATCCCTATCATCTGGTCCATCCCAGCCCCTGGCCCTTCTTGGGGTCGATCGCGGGCCTGGTGTTCACCGGCGGCCTGGTTCTGCTGATGCACGACATCACCGTCTGGGTGGTGCCGATCGGCGTTCTGCTGGTCCTCTTGACCATGTATCTCTGGTGGCGCGACGTCATCCGCGAGTCGCACGGCGGCGACCACACCTCGGTCGTCCAGCTCGGCTTGCGCTACGGCATGCTGCTGTTCATCGCCTCCGAGGTGATGTTCTTCGCGGCCTTCTTCTGGGCCTTCTTCGATGCCAGCATTTTCGTCGACGAGGCCATACAGGTCGGACGCGTCGAGGCGACGGGCGGTGTCTGGCCCCCGGAAGGCGTCATTCCCTTCGATCCCTTCGGCCTGCCCTTCATGAACACGCTGGTGCTGCTGCTGTCGGGCTGCACCGTCACCTGGGCCCACCATGCCCTGCGCGAGGGGGACCGGCGCGGCCTGATCAACGGCCTGGCGCTGACCGTTTTCCTGGGCCTCTGCTTCACCGGCCTGCAGATCTATGAGTACACCCACGCCGCCTTCGGCTTCACCGATGGTATCTACTCCTCGACCTTCTACATGGCGACCGGCTTCCACGGCTTCCACGTCATCGTCGGCACGATCTTCCTGGCGGTCTGCCTGTTCCGGGCCATGTCGGGCGACTTCACGCCGCAGAAGCACTT
>JAKSCF010000075.1 GCA_022360735.1 Clostridia bacterium | reverse complement strand
GTCCACTATTTTTGGTCACAACATATTGAATATCATATGCTTCATATATGGCACTATTCATGGCTTTGGTGAAAGGCCCCTGAATAGCTATTAATTGCATTGGACGTATACCTAAATCTTCACATTTCTTGAGAATGTTAGAGGTAGGAAGCACCCTAAAATATAATCTTTCGATACTAAGTTTTTTAAAAAAGATATCAATATGATTACTGCCTATGGTCAATAAAATATTCCCCTGTGTCCTAGCCAAATAATGAATGATTGAATCATAATTATCAAATCCTATGAGGCTTGTGTCTTCATAGACTTTTCTTTCATATCTAAAATAATTGATACCACAATCTTGAGCACTTTTTATAATGGTTCTAGATGCATTTTCTGCATAGGGATGCGTCGCATCTACGACACATGATATAGGGTAATTTATCAACAGTTTTTTCATTTGTGTTTCATTTAGTTTTCCCCAATGGACAATCAGATTTTCTCTCTTTTCAATTAATTGCTCGCCATACTCAGTTGCTGTAAATGCCATTACATTAAATCCCTGATCCACCATTTGATCAATCAGAAGCCGACCATCTTTTGTTCCGGAAAAAACAGCTATCATATTTGATATCCTCTAGGCGTAATGATCTTACCATTTTTTACATACGTATTAGAGTTTCCAATAATCACAACAGAAGACATATCAATTTCTTCAATTGGCATATCCATCAAATTAGTGATAAAGATGGTTTCTTTTTCTCTTGTAGCATGTCTTACAATACCTACAGGTGTATTTTTTCTTTTATAATTGAGAAGTATTTCTCTTGCTGTCTGAATATGTGTGGGTCTGCCCATACTTTTAGGATTATATAAAACCACGACAAAATCTCCTTGACCTGCATAGACCAGTCTCTTTTTAATAAGACGCCAATCTGTCATTAAATCGCTAAGACTAATGACCACATAATCATGCATAAGTGGTGCTCCTAAACATGCTGCAGCCGCATTGGCAGCAGTCACTCCAGGTACTATTTCCACTTCCATATCATCTTCTACCAATTCGTGTATCAATCCCGCCATACCATATACACCTGCATCTCCACCACTGACAACACATACATTATGCCCAATAGCAGCATGCTCAATAGCCGTCTTGCATCTCTCAATTTCTTGTTTCATGCCTGTAGCCAAAACCTTTTTACCTCTTGTGAAACTTTGAATAAAAGGCAAATAAGTCTTATAGCCAACAATCACACTACACCTACGGATAGCTTCAACCGCTGAAGGTGTGATATGCCCCTTGCTTCCGGGGCCTATTCCTACAACATAAATTTTACCCATTTTTTTCCTCCCAAATTGACACAGTCATACCATTAACAATGGTTTTAGGAACTACACAAATTCCTTTATTCGATACTAAATAGCCGCAAGGCTCTGCTACACTGCCTATTCCTACAATTTTTTTTACAAAGGGCGAGCTTTCAAAATTGTCTTCAATCGCTTCTATTTTTTCAATTGGAACGATTTCCAATTCGGCATCAAGCATCTCAGCAGCACTTTTAACAGCTTGTTCATGCCTTTTTAAAGGAATTGTAGCTACTTTCTTAATTGACTTAATATGTATGTTATTTTTCTGCATAATATGTTTCAACTGCTCTAAAAGTGTATGAGAATCATAATGTTTTTTACACCCTATTCCTAAAACCATAGTTTTAGGTATCAACTGAACCATAGGAATATTAAAATGGGTTGTCCTATTGGAAATATACACCAATCCATCAATTTTTTCATCTTCTTTAGGGTCCCACTTTTTTATACCATTAACTTTTTTTACATCCAAGCTGTCTTCTAAATCTTTGTCGATGATCATTCCAACAGAAAAATCATTAACCATTAAAGCGGTTATTTCCTTAGCTTTTTCCATATCGTCTATGATATAATTCATCTCTTTTGCAAGCATATCTATGGATTGGATACCTTTTGCATCAGAAGCCGTTGTGATAACAGGACAAGCATTAATATACTCAGCCAGCTTTACAGCCCTTTCATTTGCACCGCCTAAATGGCCGGACAATAGACTAATAATGTATTTGCCTTCTTCATCCATAACTAAAACAGCCGGATCCTGAGTTTTGTCTTTGATATAGCTGCTTATTACTCTGATGACAATCCCTGCAGCCATTATAAAAATTAATGTATCGTATTGATTAAATATCCGACCGACTAAATCTTTCAAACTTCCATCAATAACATGGACATCATGGACATGTTCTTCTCCTACTGCCTTTTCAAAGCCATAAATATCAACATCTATCATTTTACTTATTTTAGCCGCTTGCTTGAGCCCGCCTTTAGTTGCCGAAATAATAGCCCATTTCACTTGATCATCCGCCTGTACTCATGACTAAAATTTTTATCATAGAGCTTTGAAAACTCATACTCGTCTCCCAGAAAATGGCCTACTAAAATTTGAGCTGTTTTATTTATATTGGCCGCTTTAACCTTTTCTGCAATATTGGAAAGAGTTCCTATTACTACTTTTTGATCCTCCCATGTTGCTCTTTGTATAACCGCCACACGTGTGCTGGGTGGATATTTTTTTATCAACGCCTCTACCACCTCATCTATCATGTGCACAGATAAAAAGATTGCCATTGATGCTTCATGTGAAGCTAACCGTTCAAGTTTTTCTTTTTCCGGTACAGATGTTTTTCCTTCTATTCGTGTGCATATAACGGTTTGAGATACACCGGGAAGCGTAAACTCCTTATTAATGGCTGCTGCAGAGGCAACAAAAGAGCTGACACCCGGTATGACTTCATACTCAATGTGATGCTCATCCAATAAGTCCATTTGCTCCCGTATAGCCCCATAGATGCTTGGATCACCTGTATGTATCCTTGTTACAATTTCATATTTTTTTATACCCTCTAATAATTTAGAGATGACTTCTTCTAAAGTCATACCCGCACTATTATAGACTTCGGCATCATTCTCG
Source organism: Clostridia bacterium (assembly GCA_022360735.1). The sequence goes on along the minus strand of JAKSCF010000075.1, from coordinate 2,797 downwards.
TTGTACTGTAATATCTCCGAGTTTACCAGTGATCCTGCATATATAATCATGCCGGCTTCTTTGACTTTATTCATCCCTTTTATGGTAATCAATTCCGGATCGCCGGGCCCTGCTCCAATAAAATAAACTTTTCCCATCTTGCACCTCCTGCACTTCAATATTTAATTATTCTACTTTTTCAGTAGAAACAATATATATTGGATTTTCTGCTTGCATCATGGTTAACGATGCATCTATTTTTTTATTTTTAGAAATGTTCACATGAACCACATCAATATCATTATAATTTAATCCTCTCAATACGTCTAAAGCTGTATGCAAATTCTCTATGGTAATAAAATTCATAACCATCCTGCCGTGATTCACCAAAAGCTTGTGGGATTTGGTAATAATATCTTCTAACCTGCCGCCGCTGCCCCCTATAAAAATTCTATCAACAAAATCACCTACTCCATCAAATGCCCTTGGTGCTGTTCCTTCAATTACTGTGATATTTTTTATATTAAACCTTTCTATGTTTTTTTTTATTAGCTCGATGCCTTCTTTTTTTCTTTCTATAGCATACACGTTTCCATTTTTAGCTCTAAATCCAGCTTCAATGGATACAGAGCCTGTACCTGCTCCAATATCCACCACTATGTGATGCTTTTGTATGCGCAATTTGCCTAAAGCAATACTTCTGATTTCTTCCTTGGTCATAGGAATATTGCCTCTAATAAAATGATCATCACTAATTGACCAGGCATATTCATATTGACTATTCATCCATAATCACCACCACACACATATTGAAGGGTCTTGTTTCTTTTGCTAGCTCAGAAATACTAAACTTAGATATTTTTTCATTTTCATAGGTTAAGTTCTCTCCAACGTAAATCAGTTTATTAAGCACATTGTACTTTAACAATTCCTCAGCTATCTTTATAGGTGTCCACTTCTTATCCGTCAATAGGCTTACTTTTTGATGGTTTTTAACCAAATCAATAAAGTTGACATCTTTTCCATGTAGACTTTGGATGCATGCATCGTCCCACAGTTCACATATTGCAGCAAACATATATTGCATGGAACTGATACCTGTATGCACTTCAAGCTCATCTATGTTAAAATGATTTTTTAGAAACCGAAGAAGGCTATAAAAACCTGTATCTCCTGTAACCAAAATGACTATTTTTTTTTTTTTTTTTTTTTTCTTTATATAATCAATCATGGCTTCATAATGACTTTGTAAAATAACTATCTCTTTATTTTGCTCATCTACAAGGTCAAAGCAACGTTTTGCACCAATTAGTACATCTGCCTGCTCAATTTTTTTTCTTGATATAGGGAGTAAATAATCTTGTCCACCCGGCCCCATACCAACCACACAAATTTTATTCATTTCCAAACGCCTCTATCCATTGTTTCCCATTAGGACATGCTCCCAGAAGACCATGTACATTGGAAAAAATAATCGTACCCAACTCAATTTCATGGTTGACTCTATTGCTGCACTGTTGAGAAATTTTATGGGCAATATTTTGAAAAACCATCTCATTTTTACTTTCTTTTATATATTCAATGGCTTCATCTGTCGTAATGCTTCTTAATACCTTTTTACATATATGAACTGGAATATCAGCGTTAATACAGTGAGCAGCTAATATTTCCATCCTGGCATCTGCATGCTTACTATGGGTATTAAATATACCACCTGCAACCTTTATCATTTTTCCGATATGCCCTACCCATAGTATTCTTTTGAATTCATATTCTAATGCCTTGTCTAACATAAAGCCAATATAATTGCTGGTTTTGATATGAACCTCTTCTTTTAATCCCAGTTCTCTTGAAAAATTTCTTCCATAATTACCCGGCGAAAAAATCACATTTTGTACCCCCTCACCTTTGAGTACTGAAAGTTCTAAAGCTAAGGATTCCTTCAAAGCATCCTCAGACATAGGCTCTACAATACCCGTAGTACCGATAATAGAGATACCTCCAACTATACCTAATTTAGGATTAAAAGTTTTTTTGGCGATGTTCTCCCCTTCCGGTATGGAAAACTCAATTTCCACGCCTTTATCCTGAGGCAGCACTTTTGACACTTCACTTCTTATGTTTTCAATGGGTCCGGGGTTTATAGCTGCTTTGCCCACTTCAACAGGCAGTCCCTTTTTAGTGACAACACCTATTCCTTTTCCACCGGTAATTTTTATCCCCTTTACATCTGACTCTCTTGCCTTAGCAAATATTTTAATGCCATTGGTGATGTCAGGATCATCTCCACTATCTTTAGTAACCGAACATGCCACGAAAGAAGGGTTCACTTTTATATCATGAATATCTAACATCAATTTTGTCCCATTATTGGTTGTAATGCTGATCACATCATAAGTGATCTTTTCAAAAAGCATCTTCGTGGCAGCTACCCCTGCCGCAACAGCGCAGGACCCTGTTGTATATCCACATCTCAGTTTCTTACCATTCTTGAATACATACCGATTTAACATTAATCTCACCTAAATCATATACATTAAGGCATTCATGATAGCTACCGCTACTGTACTACCACCTTTCCTGCCCGTCACTGTTATATATGGTACATCTAAATCCAATAGAATCTCTTTAGATTCTTCTGCTCCCACAAAGCCTACCGGGACTCCAATAATCAGTTCTGGTTTCTCCCCGGATTTCAATATAAGCTCTTTTAATTTAAACAATGCTGTAGGTGCATTTCCTATAACAAATATTTGAGTTGTATCGTCATCAAAGGCCTTTTCCATACCAACCATAGATCGAGTGATGCCTCTTTTTT
>JAKSCF010000076.1 GCA_022360735.1 Clostridia bacterium | reverse complement strand
CGATTTTTATATCGGATTTTTTTTATGTAGAAATAATAGATACCTGCATTCCATTACCAATAAGAATTAACAATGCTAACATTAATAAAGAACAAAGATTGACTATATTAAAAGAGAAGATAAATCAACGCTTTACCTTCTCTTAAAGATAGAGAGAGAATATTATTTAGACTTATTTCTAGTAGAGATATCAAACCAAACTGCGCCTAGAAGCACAAGCCCTTTGATCATATATTGAAGCGAAACGTCAGCATTAAGTAATGACATACCATTGTTGATGGAAGCCATAACAAGTGCGCCTATAATAGCGCCAAGAACTGAACCGATACCACCGCTTGCAGATGCACCACCGATGTAACATGCCGCAATGGCTTCTAATTCAAAATAGTTACCTGCAGAAGGAGCAGCTGAATTAAGACGAGCGCTATATATAATACCAGATAGCGCTGCCAGTGTACCCATAGATGTAAAGACATAAAACAGTGTTCTTTTGGCATTGATTCCTGAAAGTTTAGCTGCTTCTAAATTTCCGCCTATGGCATAGATATGTCGGCCAATAGGCGTTTTATTTGTGATAAAAGTATAGAGCCCGATTAATAATACTAAGATAATAACGGTATAAGGAATACCTTTATACAAAGCCATGCTTAATACAAATAACATAATACCTAAAGAGATAATAAGCACCTTACCGATAAAATAAGGCAGAGGTAATATATCAAAAGAATAGTTGATTCTAATTTTCCTTTTTCTAACTTCAGAGAAGATTAAAAATAGAACAGCGACTATGCCTAACAGAATAGATAGCAAATGAAAACCTTCAAAATCACCTAAATCCTTTAGATAACCTACACTAATTTTATTAAAAGCATCATTAAAAGGACCAATGGTTTGCCCTTGTGTAATCCAAATAACTGCGCCTCTAAAAAGAAGCATGGATGCTAAAGTTACGATAAAAGCGGGAATGCGCCTATATGCAATCCAAAAGCCTTGCCACATGCCGATAAGCATACCAACTATCAGGGTTATTAGTATGGTAGGGATTGTAGGTAAACCCATTTTAACTTGGAGAATAGCAGCAATAGCACCGGTAAAAGCAGCTACGGATCCTACTGATAAATCTATATGACCTGATATGATAACAAGAACCATACCTACAGCTAAAGCAGCAATATAACCCGTTTGTAAATACAGGTTGGTTAAATTTCTTGAACTAATAAATGTGCCTTTAGTTAATATATTAAAAACAATCATAATGACAAACAGTGCTATAAACATACCGTATTGTCGAATATTTGACCGGATTACACCGGTAAGCAAGCTGGGTTTTTTTTCATTTTTTAACATTTCTAATAGCCTCCTTGACCTATTGCATGCTTCATAATAGTTTCTTGAGTCATTTCTTCTCCAGATAATTCAGCTACAATTTTACCCTCATTCATCACATAAACTCGGTCACTCATGCCAAGTATTTCAGGTAATTCTGAAGAGATCATTATAATACTATTGCCCTTTGATAAAAATTTGTTCATAATGTTGTAAATCTCATATTTTGCACCAACATCAATACCTCTTGTAGGTTCATCCACAATTAGGACTTCAGGATTGGTTAGCATCCATTTACTTAATGCAACCTTTTGCTGGTTACCACCGCTTAAATTTTTTACTTCTTGTTCAATGGAAGGCGTTTTTATCTTCATGGCTTCTTTATAATGATTTGCATTTTTAACTTCTTCATTTTCGTTAATAATATGATGATGTGTGATATCATTTAGACTTGAGATGGAGATATTGCTCTTAACATCTTGTATTAAAATTAATCCTTTTTCTTTTCTATCTTCAGTTAAATAACTAATACCATATTGAATGGCTTCTTTGGGTGTTTGGAATTCAACTTTTTCGCCGTTTAGAAATAATTCTCCTTCAATTTTACTACCATATGATTTTCCAAAAATGCTCATAGCAAACTCTGTCCTTCCGGCACCCATCAATCCGGATATACCTATAATTTCGCCTTCACGCACATAGATGTCTGAGTCATGGATGATTTTTTTATTTGGATCAGACGGGCTAAAAACATTCCAATTTTTTACTTCAAACTTTACATCTCCTATTTTTGACTTTCTTTTTGGATACCTGTTGGTTAAATCTCTTCCTACCATTTTTTTAATGATATGGTCTTCATTAACTTTCTCTTTGTGCCGATCAATTGTAGAAACGGTTTGACCATCTCTTAAAATTGTAATGGTATCTGCAATGGACATGACCTCATTAAGCTTATGGGATATTAAGATACTTGTGATGCCTTCATTTTTTAATTCCTGCAATATTTTTAATAGATTTTTGCTATCTTCTTCATTTAATGCAGCAGTAGGCTCATCAAGGATTAAAAGCTGAACATTTTTTGAAAGCGCTTTAGCAATTTCGATCAACTGTTGTTTTCCTACACCTAAATCCTTGATCAATATATCCGGATTATCGGTTAAGCCTACTTTTTTAAGAACTTCCTTTGTCTTTAAAATGGTTTCATTCCAATTAATTTGGCTATATTTCTTGATCTCATTTCCTAAAAAAATATTTTCATAAATACTCATATAAGGGACAAGTGCCAACTCTTGATATATAATGGCAACGCCTGCTTTTTCACTATCCTTAATATAATGATATCTTTGTATTTTTTCGTTTAATATAATTTCGCCGCTATAGCTCCCGTACGGATAAACTCCACTTAAGATTTTCATTAAAGTAGATTTTCCTGCACCATTTTCACCAACTAAGCAGTGGATATCTCCTTTTTTTACTTGAAAGGTTACATTATCTAGGGCTCGCACTCCAGGAAATTCTTTAGTGATACTTTTCATTTCTAAAATAAAATCAGACATTCGTTTCCCTCCAGACCTATGGGCTATTTTTAAAAAAGGTGAGTAGATCTACTCACCTTTTAGTTGCTTAAGTTTAAAAATAGCAAGTTAAGTATTTGAATTACTCTATATCAGATGCTTGGATGTAACCGCTATCCACTAATAATGCTTGGAAATTGTCTTGTGTAACAACCTTAGGTTCTAAAAGGATAGAAGGGACTTCTATAGATCCGTTATCGACAACACCATTAGTTGCAACATCTTCATTTGATGCTATTTTTATTGAACTTTCGATTGCAGATTTTGCAAGTTCTCTTGTATCTTTAAAGATAGTCATGGATTGTTCTCCGATTTGTATTCTCTTAATAGCTGCAATTTCTGAATCTTGACCAGTAACGATTGGAAGGTCTACACCAGAAGCCTTGAAAGCCTCAATAATACCACCGGCAGTACCATCATTAGGAGCTAATACACCGGCGATTTCTGCATCTGGATTTGCAGTTAAAATATTAGTTGCTCTGTTTTGGGCATTAGCAGGCACCCAGTTATCAGTTGCAACCTGCTGAAATTCTTCTCCGCCTAAAACGGTGTAATCACCTGAGTCAATTTTAGGTTGTAGTTTTTCCATAGCGCCCTTAAAGAAAAGAAGAGCATTATTATCTGTAGGGGCACCTGCAAATAACATAACATTCCCTTTTTCAACATTATCTATAAAATATTGTCCTTGAAGACGCCCAACGGCCTCATTATCAAATGAAATATAATAATCTAGCTGGTCGGTAGCAGTTACAAGCCGGTCATAAGAAAGAACAGGAACATTTTCTTCTTTTGCTTTTCTAACCAGTTCAACAGAAGCGGAAGCATTATGAGGTGCTAAGATTAAAACATCAATACCTTGAGTGAGTAAGTTTTCAACTTGTTGAGCTTGTTGAGCTTGGTCAGCATCTGCAACTTGAACTTTTATGTCCACGCCGTATGTTTCAGCCCATTTTTCCATGGCTTCTTTGTCTCTAACCCATCTTTCTTCTCTTTGTGTGGGTAAAGAAACACCAATTGTAATAGTATCAGTAGAAGCCTCTTCTCCTCCAGATGACTCCTCAGTGGGTTGACATCCTATCGCTATTGGGACTAGCAATGCTAAGATCAGGATAAATACCATCATCTTTGATAACTTTCTCATTTTTCTCCTCCTCAATTCCATTTTCATTTTTATTTTATGATATAAGAGGTTGAGAAAAAGGTCACTTAACAAATTTAATATATTTGAGAAAAAAGTTTTCAAAAAAATCAAAAAATTTTTTTACTATTATAAAAATAGCAAAAAAATAATCTTAAATTTGTGATATAAATACAAGCTCTGTCTATTTTAGAAGGGGTTTCGTGATTTAATATTTAAATACACATCTTCTCTTGAATGAAAGCCTGATTTAATAATGAGTTCATCAATGGTTGCCTTATTCACTAAGTGGCATTTAATACTAATCATAGGGATGAAGTAAGTACCGTCGTTTATAGTATCATATTCACTTAAAGATTCGTTATTAATGAGTTTAACAGTGCAATCGACTGCAGCTTTAGCAAGTTTGTTAATGGGTTTATAAACTGTTGCCAGCTGTGTTTTTTCAACTATTCTTTGACAAGCCGATAGTTCAGAATCCTGGCTGACGACCGGTACTTTTCCTGCTAATTGTCTTTCTGATAAAGAATGTATCGCGCCAGTAGCTAAGACATCGTTAGCACAGATAATGCCGTGGATCTGTTCTCCATTGCTTAAAGCTTTATCAACTGCATTAAAGGCATAAATTTCCCGCCAATCATGAGCCCAGACTTCATCTACAATGTTTATATTCAAATTACTGCTTGCTTTAAGAACATTATAAAATCCTTGGTTTAAAAAATAAGAGTTATTATCATTAGGATCTCCGTTTATAATTAAGAGATTGTATTGTTCACGTTCTTGCTGTTCCATTGAATTAATAAGAGTTTCAGTTATCATTTCGCCAATATTAACGGTATCAAAAGTGATATAGGCGTCAGCATGTGCATCTGTTAACAAGCGGTCGTATGCAATGATTTTAATCCCTTTTCTTTTGGCTTGTTTTATTAGATCAGAAAAGGAGTCTTTGGATTTTGGGAGTAAAACGATTGCTGCTACATTTTCATCTATAAGATATTGTATTTGTTTACGTTGTTCAGTAAGATCATCATTAGCAATTTGAACAATGACCTCTAAATTATTTTCATTAGCATAAGAAACAAATGTCTCCATATCTCTGTTCCATCGCTCCACAACTAAACTATCAAAGGATAGGCCGATTTTTAATCTTCCATCCAATTCAGCAGGTTTATTATTTAATAATTGATGATAGTCTTTTAGAAAGTATAGTCCAGCTATAAATAGGATAACAAAGGATCCTATAAGAACTAACTTTTTTATCATTTGAATACCTTCCTATATTCCTTTGGCGTATAGCCTGTATATTTTTTAAAGATTCTAATAAAATAATTGGGGTCGTTGTAGCCGACTTGATAGCTGACATTTGAAATACTCATCTTTTGATCTTGCAGCAGAAGTATTTTAGCATCTTCCACTCGCAAACAGGCAATGAACTCTTTAAAACTTTTTGAAGTTTCTTGACTAAAAATTTTACTTAGGTATTGAGGTGTTACGTTAATTTTTTGTGAAACTTGCTCAAGACTTAAATCTTCTTTGTAATGTGCATTGATAATGTCTAAGGCTTTAGAAGTTATTACGCTATAATCTTGAAATTCTGATTGGATATATATATCAAACCACTTAGATGCTTGTTCAATAAAATAAGAAAGAGCATCCAAAGCGTCATTGTTACAAATTTTTTCGATAAACTGTTTGTCAATATTTTCTTTTATAGAAAGATAGTCTTTTGTTAAAAAATGCAGTATAGACAGAGTTTCGATTAATCCGTTAAGAGCAATAGTGTTGTTTTCCTTGTAAATCATAATATAGTAGTCTTTAATGGCATCCAGCTCATGAAAGAATTTTTTATTTTTATTAGAGTAGCAGTCAATTAAAGATTCTAACAAATCATTATAATAAGCAGGATCTGTACTGTATATTTGTTCTTCATCATATACGGCAACTTTTGTTATGTCACCTTTTAAAAGAATAAGGGCTTGCTCATATGATTGGTATAAATCATCAATTTTCTTAATAGATCCTATGGATATTCTAGTTTTGAATCGAAATTTTTTCCACACATAATCATGAATAGAATTTAAAAAATCTAATACAGAAGGCTCAAGGGGTGTGGACCTTTCTATATATATGAAAAGTTTATTGATAAAAAGATTACTTACAATAGCATCATAATTATATTTAAAGTGTGATTTTAGATATTCTGTGCATTGATTGAGTTTAACATGATAGTCGCTGACTTCACTCCAATGAGCTTCTTCTGACAGATCCCTAAATTCAATGGCTATAATAAAACCGGATACTAAATCGATGGATAACAATTCCCTATATTGATTGTAGTATTTCGAACAATCATTTTTAAAGAAAACAGAATAAAAAAAGTTGTTCTCAACTAAGTTAATGGATTTATAATACTTCTCTATGCTTTCTAATTCTTCATCACGACGCTCTTTTTCACCTTCAATTTTTTGAATGATTTTATTAAGGGATTCAAGTAGTTTACCTTTACATAAAGGCTTTAGGATATAATCTTCAACATTATATTTAAAGGCTTCCTTTGCATATTCAAATTGTTCATATGCAGTAATAATGAGTATTTTTACCTTTAAATCAACTTTACGAGCTTTTTTTATAAATTCTATGCCGCTTATTCCGGGCATTCTGATATCAGTAATAATAATATGAGGTTTAAAGCTATCAAGCTTGATAAGCCCTTCTTTACCATTTCTGGCTGTTTCAACTGTTATATTCTCATAATTACTTTCTAGGATATACCTAGAAGAATCTAAAACAATTTTTTCATCATCAATAATTAATATTCTATACATAATTTTACCTCAGCGATTTAACCTTAAAGTAATAGTGGTACCTTTTCCTAAAATGGATACGATATCTAAACAGTTAGGATCATTTAAAAAAGTTTTTAATCGTTGGTATACATTGCTAATGCCAATACCTGTTGTATGGCCTTCTACCTCAGGCGTTGGACTATAATCATATTGGGTTTCCTTCAATTTATCTAAAATAGAAGACGCTATGCCATTTCCATTATCTGCGATAGAAATATAAACATAATCAGTATCTAAAGATGCTTTTATATTAATTCTACCAACATCTTCTTTATCTTTGAAACCATGGATCAAAGCATTTTCTATAAGTGGCTGTAAGATTAAAGGCGGCATTTCAGTATGATAAGCTTCTTTAGGCAGCTCAATATTAAAGTCTAATAAATCGTCAAACCTAACTTCCATGAGTTTAAAATAATTTTTAACGTTTTTAATTTCATCTTTCAAAGTAACGGTATTCTCCATACTTTGAATATTGTATCTAAAAATTGCTGTAAGAGAGTATAAGAAATCACTAGTTTTTTCAGCATCTTCTAAATTAGCAAGCTGAACGCCGGCATTGAGAGTATTAAATAAAAAATGCGGATTAATTTGTGATTGCAAGGCGGTTAGTTCTGCATGCTTTAAAAGATTTTGCATCTTTAAGTTTTTAATTTCAGATTCTCTTAACTTGTTTTCCGTCTCTGCCATGTTTTTTAGTTCGCTGATGTAATTTTTTATGCTGACTGCCATATTAGAAAATGTTTCTGCTAATAAGGTGGCTTCATCATAATAGGTTGTTTTATTTAAAGGAAATTCATAGATGCCTTTAGATATGAGTCCTGCATAATCAGAAAGTTCTTTTATAGGTTTAGAAATATTCTTTTTAAAATCGTAAGCAAAAATGATGCTTAGAAGAATCATAGTGCCAGTCATAACAAAGATAACATGTTTTAGATTTTCAATTCTTTCTGATAATATTGTATATTCTGTGAGATTAGATGAAAATTCAGATGCATTAATATCTGCTATAATACTGTCAATATAAGTTGATATAATTTTGAGATCCTCAAATGATTCTAAATACTTTTCGGTATTTCTGCCTCGTTTATAGCCAATTGCTTCTGATGCTTTAGATAAGTATTCTCCAAGCATATTATTGATATTTGCAATTTTTAATGTCGTAATATCATAAGATATTTCGGTAGGTTGTGATTCTCTAAACCCATTTATTTCAGTCTGCTTGTCCAAATACGCTACAAATGAATCCGAATCTTTGGTATTTAAATACTCTTCAACAGATATTTCGAAATCATTCATCGTTTTGATAAGCTCATTTAATACCAAGCTTCTATTAAATATTAAATTAAAGTTATTCTTAATGCTGATGGATGTATATAGTATAGAAAAATAACTAATTAAGATACAAGCTAATAGCATAAAGGTAAAGCCTGATACTTTAGAACTAATGGTATTTCTCCAAAATAAATTCTTCATTGATTCTTTAGATACTCCTCAATATTATTTTTGGTTAATATTTTTATAGGAATATTAATATAGGATGACTGACGTTGTTCATTTAGTAAATAGTATAATATTTCCACAGACTTTGAGCCCAATGTCTCAAAATCCATAACAATACTAGCAAAAATGGTTCCTTTATCTAAATAACTAATGATTTCAGGTAAATCGCTGCTTGCAATAATTTTGACATTTCCAACCTGATTAAGATCTATGAGTACTCGAGTAACTCTAAGTGCATCTAAAGGATCGGTTGTTATAATACAATCAATGTTCTTCTTATTTAGTAGTTCAGCAACTAAAAACTCTGCACGCTTATCAGAAGAATATAATATGGATTCAACGATTAGTGATTTATTATTTTCTGAGTATTCAAGTATTCCGTTTATATAGTTATTATTGGAGGAACCCGACTTTTCAGCAAATTCATTTCCTAAAATAACTGCGATTTTACATACAGAGTTTGTACTTTCATCACATAATTCAGCAGTAACTCTACCCATATCATACTTATTAGTTCCAATGTATGCATCACGTTGGCTGTCTGGTGAATCATTACCCACTGTTACAATAGAAATGTCTTTTTCATGGCTCATTTGAATATAATGCCGGGCTAACTCATTATTGGAAAGTTTGACGATTATACCGTCTACATTGCTGAGCCAGATGGTTTCAAAATGTTGCTTTAATGTGTTATGATCAGATTCTAAGTTAACTTGATACGTTTCAACGACTACCTTTTTTTCTTGTGAAGATGAATTGAGTCCGGAAGTAAATGATTGATGGAAATATCCTTCATCCTCATCAGTAATTAACGCAAAATGGTACATGGGAACATTATGCCCCATAGTATAAGGTTCCTTATGCCTTATCCCAAAAGAAATATTACCGGCATAAATTGCTAATACAATGAGTAAAAGTGTTAAGAATATTTCTACTACTTTAATGGGTTTCATCTAATCACCTTCAAGTAAATGGTTGTTTTCCTAATTATAACATAAAAATATATCAAAAATTAATTAGAAAATGTAAAGCTGAAAACATTTAAAAGCTAGTGTACCTATATTAGACCTATGTCAATAACATTGAATTATAAACGTCTAAGCATTGTTATCAAATTTTTTTTAAATAAAGGTATTGACAATAGGGGGAATATGATATAGTATGTATCTCACGCTTGTCGCACAGGATATCCAAAAGGATGTCGAAAAAAATAGAAAAAGGTGTTGACAGGAAGAAATAGATGTGATAATCTACTAGATGTCGCCGCTTACAGGGCTGGCGGCAAGAACCTTGAAAACTACACAGTACAGAAACGCAAGTCAATTCAAAAAGAGCATAAAAAACGTAAAGTTTTTTAAAAGATAACTTTTTTT
>JAKSCF010000575.1 GCA_022360735.1 Clostridia bacterium | reverse complement strand
GAAATCTTTAAAACAAAAGAGCAGTATCAACTGCTCTTTATCTTATAATCAATTCATGTACCAGCCCTTCAAACGCTTCTTTCATGTCATTCAATTCATCCGGCTTATAGGGTGTAAAACACCTGTCGTTATCTATTATTTCATGAACTTTTCTAAAATTTTGTATACAGTACCGCTTTGCATTTGGAATGAGTTTTATGATTTCATTTATGTCCTCTTTTGATAGAATCTCTTTTGCAATGGTGGTTCTAAATTCATAATCTATATCTGATACCATAATTTTTTCAATGCTTTCTTGTATTTCATCAATATTAACATTTGTTCCTGTAATTTCAGTGTATCGCCTAAGTGGTGCTTTCAGGTCCATGGCTATATAATCAATCCAGTTATGATCCATTAATTGTTTAAGCACTTTAGGATTTGTTCCATTGGTATCCAGTTTTACTTTATACCCAAATGATCTAATCTTTTGAATGAACTCGCATAAGCTTTCATAAAGCGTTGGCTCGCCTCCGGAGATGCAAACACCATCTAAGTACTTCTTTCTCTTTTCTAAGAATTTAAAAAAGTCTTCTTCTTTTATGCTCATACCTTTCCTTCTTACAATATCCGGGTTATGGCAGTAACCACAATTAAAATTACAGCCCCCCAGAAAAATAACCGTACATATATTGGAAGGGTAGTCAATAAAAGACGATTTTATCTGTCCTAATATATGGATTGATTTCATCCTACTTTAATAACACCCGTTTCTATTTTGTTATTTAGGCTTGCTTCTACTGAAAATTCTTTTCTATCTTTGTATTCTTCCTGCTTTCCTCTATTCCAAGATTGAACGGGTCTGTGGAAGCCTACAACTCTTGTCCACACTTCTGCTTGCTTACCACATTGCGGGCATTCAAACGCCTCTCCTGAAATATAGCCATGGTCTTCACAAATAGAGAAAGTTGGCGTGATCGTAATGTAAGGTATTGCTGAATTTTCCATTGTTTTCTTGATAAACAGCTTACAGGTTTCAATATCTGTAATTTGCTCTCCTAAAAATCCGTGCAATACGGTTCCACCGGTATATAGGGTTTGTAATGTTTCTTGCTTTTCAATGGCTTCAAATATATCATCCGTACAGTTAACCGGAAGCTGCGTCGAATTTGTATAATAGGGTTCATCTTGTCCTTGAGTAATAATGCCTGGGTATATTTTCTTATCCAATCTGGCAAAACGGTAGCTGGCACCCTCAGCAGGAGCTGCTTCAAGATTCCATAAGCTTCCTGTTTCTTCTTGGAATATTTGAATGACTCTGTTCATAAAGTCCATAATTTCAACAGCAAACGCATTACCCTCTTCAGTAGAAATATCTATGCCTAATAAATTTAAGCAAGCCTCATTCATACCATTTAATCCTATTGTAGAGAAATGGTTTTTAAAATATTCACCGGTTGCATCTTTTACGCCTTGCAAATAGTATTGAGAATATGGATACAATCCGGATTCAATATATTGCTCTAAAATTTTTCTCTTGCTTTCACATATTTCTTTTGCTTTTTCCATAAGGTCATGGACTTGACGCTTGAATTCTTCTTTCGTTTTAGCAGAATATCCTATACGTCCCATGTTGATGGTCACAACATTAATGGACCCAGTCAAAGGATTGGCCCCAAACAGCCCGCCTCCACGTTTTCTCAACTCACGATTGTCCAATCTCAGTCTGCAGCACATGGATCGAATATCTTCCGGCGCTAAATCAGAATTTAAAAAGTTTGCAAAGTAAGGTGTTCCAAATTTCTTAGTCATTTCCATAATTTTGTTAACGGATTCTGATTGCCAAGGAAAATCATGTGTAATATTAACCGTTGGTATAGGAAAACTAAACGCACGTCCGGCCCCATCACCTTCCATCATAACCTCACTGTAAGCGATGTTAAACATATCCATTTCTTTTTGGAAATCACCATAGGTCTTATCCATCATCTCGCCGCCAACAATAGCTGCTTCATTTTTTAGGATAGGATGAGGTGTAATGTCTAATGTTATATTGGTAAAAGGTGTCTGAAAACCTACTCTGGTAGGCACGTTCAAATTGTAAACAAATCTTTGAACCGCTTTTTTCACTTGTTTATAGTCCAACTCATCATAATATATAAAGGGAGCTAAATAAGTATCTACACTTGAAATGGCTTGTGCACCTGCTGATTCACCTTGCAATGTATAAAGCAAATTGGCAATTTGCATCAATGCAGATTCAAAATGTTTTGGGGGTTTTGATTCGATCTTGCCTTTCGCGCCTCTGAAACCATTGGTTAAGAAAGCTTGTAAATCCCAACCACAGCAATAAGGTGCTAGTAGACCTAAATCATGGATATGTAAATCGCCTTTAATATGAGCATCTCTTAAATCTTTTTTATATATTTTATTCAACCAATATTTCTTAGTAATACTTTCAACGATATGATTGTTTAATCCTTGAAGTGAAAAACCCATATTGGCATTTTCATTAACCCGCCAGTCTTCTAAGGATACATACTCTTCAATCATTTTCTCTGCATCCATAAATAGGTTTTTAACCTCTCTCATTTCCTGACGCCTTTTTCTATAGATAATGTAGGCTTTTGCTGTTTTGGCGTGGCCTTCTTCTATTAGAACTTTTTCTACTATATCTTGTACATCCTCAACAGATGGTATACTGGCATTAAATGTTTCTTGTAGAATTTCTTCCACAGAATTTGCTAGGCGCTGTGACTGCATTTCATCTTGTCCTCCCACAGCTTTTGCTGCTGCAAAAATAGCACCTTTGATCTTATTAACGTCAAAATCAACAATTTCCCCGGTTCTTTTTTGAATTTTGGTTACTGCCATAATCCACACTCCCTTGTGATATTCTTTTTAAAACGATACAATATATAGTATAGCACTTAGCAATCCCAGATTACAAGGATGAATTCATGTAATATCCCAATATAGTAAGACCTTTTTCTTCATGTATCTCCTTTTTTCTCTGTATTTCGAAAATTTTAATGAAAAAAATCATAAGAGCCGACCAAAAGCCAGCTCTTAAAATCATTTATATTTATCTCTCTCTAACCAATATTTAATTTTAGTTTGCTAAATTCATATCTATATATTGTATATACTTACTTTATTATATTTTCGACATATAATCAAGTATATTTAAATATTTTGTCTAATAAGCTTCATTCAAAATTTTTAATATACCTTCCATATCTGTCTTTACTGGATTGGTATTACTACAGGGGTCTTTTAGTGCATTCGTTGCTATTAGCTCAAAGTCGGTGTGTTTGATGCCTAATTCTTTAGCAATTTCACCAAATCTTGATCCTTCCATTTGCTGCCCATTAAATTTAATGACATAGGGCAGTAATACTGCATTACATACACCATGAGGCAGGTTGTATATACCGCCTAATTGATGTGCAATAGCATGTACATTGCCAACCGAGGCATTTGAATTTTCATGAATCAGTCTTATGGCTTTTAAAGCACAGGCATCTGTTACCGAACTACTATTGGTTGAAACATAAGCTTCGATGGCATGGGTCAGTGCTTCCATACCAGTAGCTGCTGTTAATGTTTTAGGTAAAGTCACCATAGTTGTAGGGTCATTGACGGATTGACGGCTATCCATGGTGTCATCTTTTTATCAATAATCGCCATCTTGGTCCACTTGGCAAGGCGGAATACCTCCGCTTTGAATACCAATTTTGTTTCTTATATTAATTAGTTCTTTAACTTGGCTGCAATTAAATTCCTTAGGAGAACCAATTTGATTTAAATTGTAAAGAATCTTACAATAATGTTCTACAGTTTCCATTCTAAAAAAGGCTTGTTTTAAATCTTCTCCCCAAGTTAGTAACCCATGATTTGCTAAGAGAACCGCATTATAATCTTTAACAAATGGTTTAATGGAATCTGGAACTTCGTCTGTCCCCGGTAAGGCATATTCTGATATAGGAACAACACCTAAGTTCACAACTG
The DNA here is from genome assembly GCA_022360735.1 of Clostridia bacterium. Next base: position 13,178 of record JAKSCF010000575.1, on the reverse strand, counting down.
CTTCGGCAAGAATTGGACGGTCTAAGGGAATCCTTGCAACCGCAAAGGCGGTTGCGAGGGGAGGGTGGGCATGAACAACCGCCTTTACTTGCGGATTTAGCTTATAAACCTGCAGATGCATCTTAACTTCAGAAGATGGCCGCAAATTTTTTGAAATAACGGTTCCATCTAAATTCATTTTAACTTGATTTTCAGGTGTCATATCCCCTTTGCTAACACCTGTAGGAGTTACGAGAATTTGATGATCGTTTATTTTTACTGAGATATTCCCATCATTGGCAGCGACAAATTCTTTATCGTACATCTTTTTACCAACGGTGCATATATCTCTTCTGATTTTGGGCTCATTAACATTAGAAATCATATTCTCTTCCCCTCCTATTCAAATAGTTTTTTTATGTTTTCTGTATAAGGAGGCTTTACAATACCTTTTTCAGTAATTATTGCTGTTATATATTTAGCATCTGTCACATCAAATGCCGGATTATACGCTTTAACCCCCTCAGGCGCTGTTCTTTTACCAAACCCATTGCCAATCTCTTCTTCATCACGGAGTTCAATCTCAATATCATCACCAGTAGGTGTATCTAAGTCAATAGTAGAAGTTGGGCCAAGAACATACATTGGAATGTTGTATTCTTTAGCCAAAATAGCTACTCCGGAAGTTCCTATTTTATTTGCCGTATCACCATTGGCTGCAACTCTGTCACATCCAACTAATACGGCATCAACCTTGCCTTCTTTCATGACAATAGATGCCATATTGTCGCATATCACAGTAACATCTATCCCAGCTTTATACAACTCATACGCCGTTAGCCTTGAACCTTGTAATAGGGGTCTTGTTTCATTCGCATAAACTTTAAAGTTATAGCCCTTCTCATCCCCTAAATACATAGGTGCTAGTGCAGTGCCATAACCAGATGTTGCAATGCCGCCGGCATTACAATGTGTTAGTAACCCCATACCTGGTTTTAACAGTGATAATCCGTATTGTCCTATTGCCATTCCCATTGCTTGATCTTCTCTCAGTATCTCTTCACTTTCATCCAGCAATGCTTTTTTAATTTCTTCAACTGTTTTAGATTCTTCTTTCTCAAATCTTTTTGTCATTCTATCAAGGGCCCAAAACAAATTAACTGCTGTAGGTCTTGATGTTGCCAAGTAATCTCTAATCTCTTCAAATTCTTTTTTAAATTCAGAAACGGTTTCAGCTTGAGATTTCAAGCTGCAAACATAGAGACCAAATCCCGCTGCAACACCGATGGCAGGAGCACCTCTGACTCTTAATTTTTTGATTGCTTCCCAAATATCTTTCGGGTCATCTAATTCAATAGATACTTCTTCATTTGGTAATAAAGTCTGATCTATAAGTACGAGTTTGTCTTTTGTTTCATTTAATTTAGCGGGTATTACAGTCATCATTATATTTCACCTTCTTTACATTTTTTAACTAGTTTGACATAATCGTGTCCTGTAACAAAAGATTTTCTATTTTTAATCAATTCTTTTGCCAATAAAATATTATTTTTCTTTGCAGCTTCTCTTTTTTCATCATTAGGTATACTGTCCAGATCTTTTACATGAGCAAATCCAACTGTTCTTCTTATCATTTCGCATCCAGCAACGCCAGCAGTATTAATAATAACCTCATCGATATACCACTCTTTAAAGCCCGGTATTTTAGCCATCTCATCTGTAACCACTTCATCCCAAAGCCTTAAACTCTTTTCTCTGAACAAATCAATCACTTCACCCATTGTCGTCAATAAATAACTCATATGCTTTTCTTTGATTTCTTCATTTTCCACTATTGCGTCTGAAGACAGATAGTTCATGATTAAATTCGCAATTAATGCACCAATATCATATGCCATAGGTCCATAGAATGCAAATTCAGGATCAATGACTTTTGTATCTTTCTGATTGACAAAAATACTACCTGTATGTAAGTCACCATGCAATAACGCCTGTGCATTATTCATAAAGTCAAATTTCAGTTTCCCAACCTCAAGCCTTAATTCATCGTCTTCCACTAGTTCTTTTTGATGAAAGTCCACCAAAAAATCTTCCATGCTATTTCGATAGCCTACATACACCGGTTCTGTATAAACAAGTTCCTCTGTTATCTTGCAAAGCTCGGGATTAATAAAATCCTTAACGTACGCTTTCTTTTCCTCATGATCCATTACAACATCAGAAGTTAATAATAGGGTTTTGACTAAGAAATCTGTAATCTGCTCTGAAAAGTTAGGATAAGTTTCTAAATTCAATAAACCATATCGCATAATAATATAATCATGTAAATCTTCCATAACCATGCAATACATTTCATTATCAAATAAATAGACTTCCGGTACTAAGCCGTCTGTTAATTCAAACTCAATCTTTAGAATCTTAGTTTCAATTGCACCACGCCCTACGTCTAGCGGCCAATCGCTACCTGCAGCCCTTACATAAGGTAAAGCTTGTTTCACAATAATACTCTTATTGTTTTTGATATCTTTAATTCTAAAAACTAAATTTAAATTGCCATCTCCAATTTCATTACACTGGTATTCTGCATCATCGGAAAAGTAGCTAAGTTTTGCATTAACATATTCGATAACTGTAGCTTCAGTTAATTCATAGTATTTACCCATAATACATTACTCCTTTCGTTTGTAATAGGTTAGGCTTAAAGCTAATATGAGCACAATACCTTTGACTATGTCCTGAGAATAATAAGGAAAGTCCATCATAATTAAGCCATTTAATAAAACACCCATTAGCAAAGCACCTAACAGTGTTCCAAATGCATTAGGTTTTCCAATTCCTAAAACGGAAAAGCCAATATATGCAGCTGCTACAGCATCCATTAGATAAGCTGCTCCTGCATTAACTTCTCCAGAGCCTAGTCTTGACCCAAGTACAAGCCCTCCTAGTGCTGCAATAAATCCTGATAATATATATGCTATCAATTTATATTTATTAACATGAATGCCTGATAATTTTGCTGCTTCTTCATTACCACCTATCATATATAAATATCTTCCATATTTCGTTTGGTTTAAAAAAATATGTGCTATAGCAGCAACGCCGAGCATAATAATAACCGGTACAGGCAATCCTAATAATTTTCCTTGCCCAATGTATAAAAATATATCACTCATCATGCCTGGTGCTATACCGCCATTGTCTGGTAACGGCATAAAATTATAGATTGCTGAGCCATCTTGAAAAGTAATAGAAATACCTGTTAGTAAGAACATCATTGAAAGGGTAGTTAACATATCGGATATTCTCATTTTAATAATTAAGAATGCATTGATACATCCTATGATAATCCCGACAAGAAGCGGAACTAATATTGCAAGAACTGGACTCATCTCCCAAATAACCATTATCTTTGCTGCAATAACGGATGCAAATCCGGCAGTTGCTCCAACAGACAGGTCCAAACCAGCAACAGTAAGCGACATGGTAATTGCTAAGCCGATAAGTGCCACGATAGACACGGATCGAAAGATATTTGTCATGTTATTGAAATTCATAAAGTTTTCAAGTGTCACTGTAAAAAATAAAACTGCAATCAAAGTTACGATGATCGTTCCGTATTTATATAAAAATTTAAATAAATCCATTTTATTTTCTTTAGTTTTAACAGACATTTAACCCACCTCCAGCAGAATAATATAGTAGTTCTTCCTCTGTTGTTTCTTTAGTAATGAGTTCTTTTGCTATGGTACCGTTGTACATAACATAGACTCTATCTGTCAGCCCTAGTATTTCACTGAATTCACAGGATGCATAAATAATCCCTTTGCCTTGTTGGACTAATCCACCAATGAGTTCATATATTTCTGCCTTTGACCCAACATCAATCCCTTTGGTTGGTTCATCAAAAATAAATATATCTACATCTGATAAAAGCCATTTGCCAATAGCTACTTTTTGTTGATTCCCACCACTTAAATTTGCAACTAGCTGCTTTTCGTTTGGTGTCTTCACATTAACTTTAGAAATACTGTCAAGAGCTACTTTTTTTATTTTTCTTTTATTCATAAATATATTTTTGCAATACTTGTTCAAAGTCGGCAGCGTTATATTGGTTTCTATCGACTCATGAACTAAAATACCTTCTTTTCTTCTTTCTTCCGGTACTAACGCGATCCCTTCTTTAAAAGCTTCTGAAGGTATTTTAGGTAAGATTTTCTTACCGCCAAGTACCATGTCACCTTCTGAAATGTTACCTTCTCCAAAAAGAAGCTTACACAATTCGGTCTTACCCCCTCCTACAAGTCCAGCTAGTCCAACAATTTCTCCTGCCTTAATATTCAAATTAATATTATGAATACCCCATGAACCTGAAAGATCCTCTACTTCTAAAATTGCGTCTCCAATAGTTGTTTCTGCTTTTGGATAGGAATTTTCCAATTTTCTTCCCAGCATTTTCTCTACAACACTATCTAGGGTCATGTCTTCTGTATCATATGTACCAACATATTTCCCATCTTTTAGTACAGTTATTTTCTCACAAATTTTAAAAACTTCATCTAATCTGTGTGATATAAAAACAACGCTTACGCCGTCTTTTTTTAATTTATTCACAATCTCAAATAGTTTTTCTGTTTCCTCAACACTTAATGGCGCTGTTGGCTCATCAAGAATCAAATATTTTACATTTTGTAAAACCGCACGGGCAATTAAAACCATTTGTTTTTGTGAAAGGGTTATTTCACTTACCAATTGATTGACATTAATATCTATGCCAAGCTTTTCTATTTCTTGTTTTGCATTTGCCTTAATCTCTTTCCAGTTCATAAAAACATCTTTTTTTTCACTAATAATGTGGTCCATTAAAATATTTTCTGCTACAGTTAGATGCGGAACAAGAGCTGTATCAACTTCTTGATAAACGATGACTATACCGTTTTCTTTTGCATCAATTGGGTTATTTATAGAAATCTTATTGTCCCCGATAAATATATCCCCTTCATAATCTCCATATGCACCTGCTAATATTTTCATTAAAGTACTCTTACCTGCTCCATTGGCTCCAATTAATGCATGGACTTCTCCCGCATCAATCTCAAAGTGGACATCATCTAAAGCAGTTACCCCTGGAAAGGTCTTGGTTATACCTTTCATCTTTAATTTATCCATAATAGTCATCCTCACATAATTTACTTTCAATCGTTTTATTATGTTCTCAAATCCTTTTTTAGGTAGCATCTATTAAGAGACAAGAAACAAAAATTGTTTCTTGTCTCCCTAATTATTATTGAATATTTTGCTCTAAAGATAGCATCCAGTCTTCAAGAAAATCAGTTGTATATCCCCAATCATCATAATAATCTGCTAAATCAGCCATTGAAACACGCTTTTCTTCTTTTGATGGAAGGTCATTTACATGAACCAAGACAGGTTTTAATGAATAATATCTAGGAATTTTTTCTCCAACTATAGCTTTTAAAGCTAAACGCACTTGTACCTGACCAACTATGGTTGGGTCAACCGCTGCTGATGATCTCCAAATTTCTGGATGTTCTTGCATCATTGCTAAATCTTGATCAGAAATATCAACAGAGTAAAGTGGAATTGTTTTGCCAGAAGCTACTATGGCGTTATAGAATCCTTTTGCATATTCATCCCATACAGCATATACAGCATCAATATCATCACTCGTTGTTAATAATGTTTCTAGTGCTGTTTGTGCCTTTGGCATCGGGTTATCTGTTCCTAAGTCTATAGTGTTTATTACATTAATTCCAGTATATGTAGGCAAGATGCCGCCTTCCCATATTCTGTGTCTTTTATCCGTTGGTGGCACATTCGCAACACGATTATAAATAACGCTGCCTTCTCCATCTAACTCTTGTACCAATGACATTTGTGATAGAAGCCCCATCATTAAGTCATATTGATCCAATGAAACCAGCTTGCCTTTATGTACTTCACTAGGAATATCAAAATCGTTATCAAATACAATAACAGGAATATTATTCTTTAAAGCTTTTTCAACCGATTTTTTTAATGCATCCGCTTTACCATGAGATATTAAAATTGCATCCATTTTATTAGTTACTGCGTTTTCAATACCTTCAGCCATCTTAGTTAAATCATTATTTGCGTCTATTACACTTAGTTCAATACCATAACGTTCAGCTTCCGCTTTTACACCATTAATGTGTGTAATCATGTGAGTACCAGTTCCCCATTCTTTAACCAACGCCATTCGAAGTGTCTTACCTTTAACTGCTTCAGGAATATCTGCAGAACTAGTATTATCATTTTCTTGCACTGATTCTTCTGCTTCGTTACTCGCAGGAGCTTCCGTATTCTCGGGTGTATCACCAGAGCACCCAAATAAAGAAAACACAAGCAATAATGATAGTAAACATACCGCAAATTTTTTCATTTTTTCATCCTCTCCTTTTCGTGCATTATCGGGTTTTGTGCCAACATTATATCATTATTTTTAAAAACGTGTCAATAAATTTCATTATTTTTTCTTAATTTTTCATCAATATATCAAAAAATATCATGTATTACCACAACGTATTCATCATAATTAATTAGATATCACTTAAATTAAGATTCTTAATAAAAAAAATGCTTAATGAAATGTCCCTAACATTTCATTAAGCATTTTATTTTTATCTTTACTCGATTACGATAGCTTTATTACTATCCAAGCCATCCAAATTCGCCTTCTTAGTCGTTATTAATTTATGGTCATCTTTAATTTGTGCAAATATGTATCTTGAATTATGACCAAGTTTTGTTGAATCTCCAATAAAATATACTTCTTTTGAATTCTTTATAACGATCTTATTAATTTCTGCAACATCCATGTTAGATGTAGTCAACCCCCGGTCTACAGTTATCCCTGACGCTCCAATAAAACACTTATCAAAGTACATAGATGAAACCTGGTTAATTGCGCTTGGCCCAACAATAACCGAAATATTAGTTAATAAGTTGCCTCCCAGTAAAATTGTATTAATATTGTATCTTTGCAATTCATTGATATGAAAGGCACCATTTGTCACCACCGTTACGTCCTTGCCTTCCAGATGCTTTATTATGTGGTTTTCTGTGGTTCCAGGGCCTAAGAAAACGAATTGTCCATCCCCTATTAAGGTGGCCACATAACTTCCTATAATTTCTTTTTCTTCATTGTTTAAATTAAGTTTTTCTGCAAGTGATTTTTCAGCAACGTTTTTAATCAATTTTACTGCTCCACCAGATAACAGTTGAATATGCTCTTCTTCAGATAGTGTCTTTAAATCTCGCCTTACAGTTGCAAGTGATACATTCGTTTTTTCTTTAATTTCATCTAAGTAAACAATTTCTTTTGAATGCATAAATTCTAAAATCTTTTTTCTTCTCGTATATGGTATCAACTACTTCACTTCCTTTCCCTATTTTTTCATATTTTATCAACCCAATGCCATTTATTATCATTTTTAATCATATTATATCATATTTTAACTGAATGTAAATTAATATATTTCAGTCTCCATCAATCATTTTAAAAATTTTTATAGTATGGCAATACTGCCTATTATTTCATCCAAGCAAAAATCGATAAGACCGTTTAAATCTCATCGATTTTACTCAACTATTCAATCACTTAAGTATTTTAACAGGTGTTCCCAGTTCTACATTATCCCACAAAGTTTTTATATCTTCATCCTCTAAAGCGACACAACCGGCTGTCCAATCAAATTGACTTCCTTTCCCGTGAATACCGATTTGACCTCCAAGAAGGGTAGACCAATCAGGTCTCTTGCCTATATCTATGGCTTCTTTTATCTTGTTATAACTCTTTTCATCTATCAAGCCATCTTTTAATCCTCGTTCTGCATCTTCAAGATTAGGATAGCTTAATCCCAGAAATAAAGTAAATCTGCTTTTAGGGTTTTTAGTACATACATAATACTCTCCCTCCGGAGTTCTTCCATCACCTTCTCGTATTTTATCTCCTTTAGGTGAGAACCCTAATCCTATCTTATAAGTCGCCATTATATTATCTTTGTCCCAAAGTTCTAACTTTCTATCTTCTTTATATACTTTTATAACTCTGTTTACATTTTTCACACTATCTATTTCCACTGCTATCTTGCCCCTCCTTCATATCAACTATTTAAGTGCATCTGTGTGATAATTATTACCTGCATTCCATATCATATATTGTTCAACCCCTAAGTCTTTTAAGGCTTGAATTTGCGCTTTTACTTCTCTCGTTCTATAAGGAATATATCCTGTTACCCATGTTGCGGTAAAATCTTGTATCCATGGTCGTATAACTGCCGGTGTACTAATATTTTGATTTCTTTCTATTCCATCCTTTGTGCAATAGTACACTGTTTCGTATGGAAATTGGTCGGGTACACTCAACCCATATACATTAGGACCATAATGGCTGGGATACATCATGGGACATATAAAGTCTATTGAATTGCTCACAGCTTCCCAATACTGTCCGATTCCCATGTCGTCTACAACAGAACCCACTTGACCAAAAATATCTGCTCCAACATATACTTCTTTCTTTGACAACTCTTCATAGCTGTATTCTAAGAATTTTTGTATGGCTTCGGCTTTTGTCTCATCTTTTTCATTTCTATAATCTAGTTTATTACAGGTTGCAGCACTTACATCTGGGAATCTAACATAGTCAAATTGAATCTCATTAAAGCCCATATCTGCAGCTTCCATTGATACTGCCAGGTTATACTCCCAGAACTGTCTGTCATGAGGGGTTCCCCAATAGAGTTTATCTCTGCTTTGATAAATTTTACCACTGGATTTATATACAGTCGCTCTTTCCGGATAAGTCTGCGCATAAATAGTATCTTTAAAGGTAACGATTCGTGCAATAGCATAAATATTATTATCTTTTAGCTTTTGCAGCATTTCTCTTACTTTTTCTTTTTCATAAGTTGTGTTGGCATCCGGACAATACTTCTCTGCCGCATCCGAATTAAAAAGCATGTTGCCGCGGTCAGCCTTTACATCAATGACAAAAGCATTGATATCTGTTTCATTTGCAATTTGAATGAATTCATCAATTCTTTGCCTCGTACTATTTACGGTTAAATATAAAGCCCTTGCTTCTATTTTAGGGTTATTCTTATAGCTCTCTACTTTATATTTAGGGTCAAAATCTAAATGAGTAAATCCTTTTCTGAATGTTTCTCCAAGGTTAGACGTCAGTTGACCAGACGGCAGCCATCCCTCTATATATTGATCAAGAATGACATAGTTGACTTTACTCCAAGCTTCCTCGTTTTCTGCTTTTTCTTCAACTAATTCTACTTCTGTAAACCTTAATATATCGCCCTGAACTTCAGATGTCGATGATGACTCACTATATAAAATGCTATCTTGACTAATAAATCTGACTTTTTCAGGGTCATATTGTCCTAATGCGGCATGCTCTATTGCACCTTCTGTCAAACTATCTACTACTTGAGTTTCGGTTGGCACTACATCCTTATTAGAACATGCGGACATGGTCAACGACAAGCTTAAAAGTGTTACAGCTAAAATATTCAATGTTTTATTTCTCAAAAAAATCACTCTCCATAGCATTTATTTACAGCTTCCATTATATCATCTTTTATTGTTTTACGATAAGAGGAATTTTTTCTTTTTTCTACATTTTTTGCCTGGCCTATTATTCAATAATGATCACTATGGTTTTGCGAATCTCTACCCAATTATATAAAAATTTAGCATGTGAAGTATAGTTCCTTACACAGCGATGAGACAAAGGCACTGTCCCTATCGTACTTGTATATTCAATATGGCCGGGATCAATTCGTTTTTCTTCCTTTATCTTATAATTTACGGGAACGCCATGAATATAGCTGCCTCCTGTGAATCTTACAGCATAAGGCGCATATCCTGCTATTTCTTTGGTTTCATCATCCAAGTATAAAAATTTTTTCCGGGTCTCTAAGGCAAAGTAATAGCCTAGCGGTGTCTCAATTTTATGCTTTGCCTTTGCTCCGGTAGTTGCTAATGTATAAGATACTAATACCCATTGATTGTCTATTTTTTCAAATACACCTTCATTTTGGTTGCGTCTATCAATAATAACAACTTTCTTTAATTCATCCAGGTGTTTACTGGAGGTTATATATTTTTTAGGGACCCAGCATTTAATATTATTTTTTAGAACTAAAACTTGATAATGGGTTTCATTACTGGATAATAGTCTTATTAAAGAACCATCTTCGATGTAGATAAAATTGGTTCTATCCGATAAGTTAAGATACCCCGGTGCGCTTTGGGTTCTCCTAACCCCATATGCATCATAAGTTCCACCTTTATAGAGTGGTGCATATCCTTTTCGATTTTTATAGTTATCTACATAAGTAATCGTTCCTTTACCCACTTCTTCTTCCATTTTAATAAGTTGTTCAAGCATTTTATCAAATTGAAATTTCCGAACGCCTACCAGCTTTGATAATAAAAAGCCAAATTGCTTCTCTCCTTTATTATTCCACCAGTACACATGGCACCATTGGTCGCAATTGTATTTCTCAATATACTGTCCTTTAACAGTCTCCATCAAATTGAGTTTTTCGTGAGCATAGGTAGCTCTTATCACCCTACCCTCTAATCCGGGTGCCTCTCTAATATTGACACTTCCTTTGTTAACCACCACATAATCATAATTAATAAAATACTTATTATATTTTAGATTGACTGTTATTTCATCCGGTACTAATGTGGCGTGTTGTTCAATCATTTCACTTTCACCTTGAATATTCAATGGGTCATCCATTTCTTCCATTTCTTCCATTTCTTCTACTTCTTCTATTTCTTCTATTTCTTCATTGACCTCAATACCTTCAATGCCATTATTTTCTTCATTATTTTCTTCGTTCTCTTCGTTATTTTCTTGCTCTTTCACTTCGGTAGATATCACTACAATATGATCAATTTCTTGAGTATAGCCCCTTTGATCGTAGCATCCAAAAAGGATAATAATCGTCAAAAATATAAAAATAATTTTTTTCATACGCCCACCTGCAAATATATATATACATCGTATTACCTAATTAATATGTATAAAAGCAGGGCTTAATAACTTTTTTTAGAATGAATTAAATTATTTTTTATATGGATACTTGTTGAATAAAAATTGAAACCATTGAATGCCATCCTAATACGGTGTCTATTATATTTGTTAAATAGCTAATCTATAGATATTGATAATATCTATTTTAGATAATTTCTTAAAAGGCCCCCCAACATAGCCCAGTCCATTATTCACTGCTTTTTCAGCCATTTGTTCAAATTCATTAATGGGTAATTCAGCATGGGTAAATGTTGTAGGAATACCCAGTCTGTGAATAAACATTTCCATCCTTCTAATGCCCTCTAAAGCCGTTCTTTCCGGGCAGTCATAATCATACTCAACATCCCATACATTCACTGAAAATTGGCAAAATCGATTGATATCCTCTTTAAACACATATTTTGCCCAAGCACCCATGGTAATGGCTAGAGAACCTCCATGGGATAAATCATATTTTGCACTGATCTCATGGCCTGTACGATGTGCACCAAAATCTCCTATTTCACCTAACAAATCATTATGTGCAATAGAACTGGCCCACATAATATCCGAACACGTTTTATAGTCTCTTTCTTTTACTGCTTGATAGCTTTGTTTTATTAGTGTTCTAAAGATTGCTTCACACATTTTATCTTGAAGATCTGAATGCTCTTGCTTTGTAAAGTAACGTTCCCAAACATGAGCAAAGATATCTATTATACTTACTGCCATGTGATAATCTGAAAGCGTATAGGTTAATTCAGGATTCATAATAGCAAAAGCCGGTTTGACATGTACATCTTTTAATCCTCTTTTAAACATACCCTCTTCATTGGTTATAACTGCACAACGGTTGGTTTCACTTGCTGTTGCCGGGACTGTGAGAATAACGCCTACAGGTAATGCCTTCTTTACCGTTTCCTTTTTTAAGTAGAAATCCCAAACATCGCCTTCATAAGGAACACCAATGGCAATTGTTTTTGAAGAGTCTATAACGCTACCACCGCCTACTGCTAATATAAAATCAATGCCTCGTTCTTTACATATCGTAATTCCCTGTTTTACAAGTCCTAATTTTGGGTTAGAATGAACGCCTCCTAATTCTACATAGTCGATATTGCTTTTATGCAGAGAGTCGATAACTTTATTATATAACCCGGTTTCCTTGATACTTCCACTGCCATAATGTAATAAAATTTTCTTTGCTTGTTGCTGTTTTATTAAATCGCCAACCAGCATTTCCTTGCCTTTTCCAAAATGTACCATAGTAGGCATACTGAATGTAAAATCGTTCATCTCCTAATATTCACCTCTTTTTCAATGCTATCTAGGCAGCACGTAGTTTCATACTACTTACCAACTATATTTTACACTAAGTCTTTTTCTTTAAAAACAACCGTTGATCATATTTTGTTATTTTTATAAAAAAAGGAGCTAATGCTCCTTTATTCAAACAATTTTTTCTTATATTTTTCTAATCCCCTCAGCAAAGGATATCCTAAACCATAGCATGCTATCAATTGTCCCAAACTTACCCAGCCAATACTCACTAATACCGGCACATTTAACAGATAACTCAGCATGGCACCAATAATAATACCATTAAAAACAACCGGCGGAAGTGGTGCAAATGCTCGATTTTTGATTTTATAGGTAGCAATCGCCGCTAATAAAGACGCCGTGCTGCCTAAAACAATATCTAAAAGACCAAAACCACCAATAATATTACTTATGATACATCCAATAAAAAGGCCCGGAATGGCTGCCGGTGTAAAAAATGGGAGAATGGTTAATGCTTCTGATACCCGAACTTGCATAATGTTATAGCTGAAGGGCATCAGTGCAACTGTAAGAGCAGCATAAATAGCAGCAATGACTGCTGCCTGGACTAAAAATTTTGTTTTATTCATTTTTTTCCTCCTAGTTTTGTTTATAGTCAGGATGGTTTCGAACTGACTTTCTGTCCTATTATAGTATTTAAACTATTGAAATGTCAATGTTTTTTTAATTTTCCATCTTCTAAAAATAATTGTCAAATACTAAATTCTTCTAAAAATGCTGATACAATATCATTATTTTGCTTTTCTAAATAATTGATTCATCGTATTAGCAGTTTCTT
>JAKSCF010000269.1 GCA_022360735.1 Clostridia bacterium | reverse complement strand
AACTGACTATTTCAAAAAGCTCATCAATCATTAGTTCTTCAATATATATTTGAGCTAAATCATCTAAGGATATTCCTCTGTAGTAGCCCCATTTTTTATTTTTCAATTCGGCAATTAGCTTGTTTCGTTGTTTAACCCAACCGTCTTCAGGGCTTGTTTGCTTGTAAATTCTGAAATATTTAATGTCGGAAGTATTTTCCAAAAACAGTTCCCTTGCCAGTTTATTGTATTTATATACCTCTTTTTGCTGTTTATATAATTCAAGTAATTGCTCCTTCCAATTATGAACAATGCCCGGAGCATTTTCCTGTTTAGCAATATTAATACCTTCAAGTATTAATATTTCAGCTTTTTCAGGATCATTTTCCAGCAAAGCTTGTTCAACCCTAATTTGTCGGAATTTTTCAAAATGCAGATAAGTGTCAATTATATGATCAGCTTCAGGTGTTCTACCTTCCGACTGTAACAGGTTTATCTTTTCACCTAAATAGCTCTGTAAATGGTATTTCTTGCTCCAATTATTTTCTTTTTCAAGTTGAATAATTTTAGCATCAATAAAATTATATGCTATATCCATTTGTTTTAAGGATGCTGCCGTTTCAAAAAATAAAGGTTCTAAACTATCTCCTACACCATAATCATTGTAGTCTGGATTTTGTACTTGTTGATAAAGCCAGTCAAATATTTTGTTTTTCAATTCTTCTGATTTAGCAACATTTAAAATATTTTCAATAACCTGAAAAGATTCGTATATCACCCCACCACATTCACCAGAAGAATCGTCCATATATTGAATGGCTTTAACACCTTCCATAGCTATAGCAGCTACAATACAAAAGGCTTCGTTTAAATTTCCTTTGTTATAGTAATCATCTGCTTTACCTAAAAAATGATCAATATCACGCATTGCTTTATGGCTATTATGGTAATCAATGAAATCATGATAATTATAATTTTCAAAAATTCCTGTAATCTGATTTTGATAATACAGTATATTATTGGCATTTCCAACGGATGCTGGTTTTGAAAAAGCCAGCTTAACCTGATGCCTGAAATCCTGATTTTTTAAACCAAAATCAAGCATAAAACTTTTTAATTCTTTTGGTTTGGCATACTGAATGAGCTGTTCCCAGTTCCCTTCCTGATTTTCATGATCTAATGAGATTTCAATGATGTTTTTCTCATTTATAGCCAAGGCTACCGCTGCAATATGTTTACATAAAGCACCATCATAAGGGCAATCACAATAATACCCGGCTAAATCACCTTTTTTATCTGCTTCAATTTCAACGTCATAATTACCATAGTTACCCTCTACCTTGGCATACCAGATTCCATTTTCCCCTTGATTTAGGTGCAAAATATTTCCATTGTTAAAATAATTTTGCCCACGTTGTAATATTTTAGAGGGTATGTGACTGATTAGTTCCTGTATTGTCATTCTATATTCTATTTACTTGCCAATGAAAACATCTTTACAATAATTCTATTTTTTTTATTAGAGAAATATTTTTCTCCACAGTTTTATTCAAGTATCTCCCAATGACCACTTTTGGCTGAACCAACTCTTTTTAAATAGCCCAAAGTTTTTAGCTTGGAAATATTGTTTTCTATTGCAGTTGTGCTAATACCAATAATTATTGAAAGAGTAGTTATACTTACCGTATTGTCTTTCTCTATTTCTGATAAAATTTTTAATTGGTTATCACCCAACTTATCACCCAACTTATCACCCAACTTATCACCCAACTTATCACCCAACTTAGTTTCTGCTTCTAAATAGAAATTAAGTATCACAGAATCGAATTCAATCTGATATTCCGGTAATGTGGAGTTATAGGTCATCCAGTTCTCATTCATTTTGTCGAAACCGAATCCTGCATTCTCAGCAAGCTTAACCATCCGGAAAAGTTTTGCCAGAACCGGATTTCGAGGTAATGAAATATCCTTACTTCTTAATTCTTCAAATGGTTTTGGTAAACCTCCTGGATTATAAAACTCAATGCGATTGGTAAATATTCGTATGCGAGAACAGGCTGGTGAAAAATAATCGGTATGCATTAGCATATTTACCAATGCTTCACGAATACTTACCAATCCCGGAGAAAGTTCCTGCCCAAACCCTTCTGCCGTAAGTGTAAACTGCACATCAACTTTTTGCTTTATCCGTGTAAAGCACTCAAAATAGTATTCCCACAAGTTTTCCTGTTCTTCAATACGAAAGGTATAGCGTTGTTTTGCATCGGAGTATGATGTGCCGGGCACTTCTAATAAATCAATGCGAAAGTCGGAAAAATGTTTTTCTATTATATCTCTTTTCCCAAACATGAGTAAGCCTGCATAAGTACACTTACCATCTTCCATAATACGAAGCTTTTCTAAAAATTCGGCTTCGTCAAAACGATTATAGCTTGCATTAGGATTAAAACGGGTCATATAATTGCGGTAGCGGTTCAGTGAAGTGTTATGTAAACTATCCCGGCCGGTCTCTGGTGCCAATTCCGTGGTTTTAGTACCAAAAGCCCTGTCACGGAGCATACTGTCAATTTCTTCCTGTGTCGCTCTTTGGTCAGAACTGCCACGACGAATAAAAGTATTACCCTGATTATTATAATACACTGGTTTGTTCTTATGTACCGGAACATAAAAAGCAAGTACAGTTTTATCATCAAACTTATAGACCTCTTGCTTGGTGCTTACAAAAACATTGAACTTAGTACCACGTAATGTGTTTAAAAAATCTTGTTCAAACTTTTCAATATTACTAATACCTGTCATTTCGTATTTATTGCCATGTTCCCTAACTCCGAGAACAATCCAACCACCGTTGGTATTAGAAAAAGCCGAAACAGTTTCCCAAATTGATTTAGGCAATTCACTTTTAGCAGTTTTAACCTCAAAATCTTCCCATTCAAGAGAGGTTAGTTTTTGTATAAGTTCTTCTTTGGTCATATTTTACTTGTTTAATGCGTTTTAAGTAACGAATTAGCAACAATATTTTGAAACGTATTTGCTATTTGATGGCTAACTTCTTCAAAAATCTCAAGTTTTGTTTTCTCTGGTATGCTGTAAAATCTATTCACTGAGTGCTAATTTCATTATATTTTTATCCATTCCGGTACCAAAGTAATATCATGGATTATGTTTTTATTATCTTCTTGTTTTAATAGTTCTATTATCATTTTTAATTCATCTTCGGTCACATTATTCTTCCCAATTTTTCTTAATGCCTGAATTACTAAAACACTAATTTTTCCTTTTGCTAATAAATTTTTTGGAGTGGTCTTTTTTAGTTTTATGGTTCGATTTCCTATTTTTATTATTCGAGCAGCACCATCCGTTAAGAATACAAGGTTCAAAGGAACTTGAGTACTTAAACCTAAGGCATTTAGTGCATATGTGCCTGTTGGAATCATTTTTATTTTATCTCTTTTGGCAATTCCTTTAGCTATCTCTTCGGCTGTTGGCATTACTTCTTCAACAAATTCATTTGTTTTAGGACGAACATAAATGCCATGAGCTACCTGTCTTATTATTCCTTTCTCTCTAAGCCTTTGTAAGGCTTTTCGGACAGCAGCAGAATTGCCATATTTAGCAAAATCTTGTGGGAAAAGTAATACTCCTTTAGGCTTGCTTTTAATTAAATTTTCTATGACTTCTTCTGTTTTTTTGCATTAGTTTTGTCATTGTTCTTGTCATAAATTTAGTAAATATTTATGACGAAATGCGACAATAAATTAATTTTATTATTTCTATTGTAAGCATAGATAATACACGTAGCTCACAGTATAATCTATTATTTCATAAATTATATAATAGGATTAAGACTTACCTATATATACGATTTTTTTAACTTTGAAATAACTACATTTTTTTAATAATTATATTTATACCCGAAATAATTATTATCTGCATTCCATGAGGAATACTAAGTTAAATCAAATTCATATCGTAAAATCCATCTTCAAAGACAGACAATATTTCCTTGAAAATCCCCCAGAGAATTTTGGTCGTATTTTGCACAATTATTCTGACGAAAAGAAAGGATTTATAAATTGGAAAGGTAGTTTGGAGGAGAGATTGGTTTAGTTGCGCCTCATGTTAATTGTATTGTTATCATTTATTTCCCGATACAAAACTTCCCAAAAATATTCCCTAAAATCTCATCTGTTGTTACCTCTCCGGTGATTTCTCCCAGATAATACAAAGCATCTCTGATATCAATCGTCAATAGATCAGAAGGAAGTCCCTGCTCAAACCCATTTTTAATCTTTTCAATGTCTTCTGTTACTTTAGATAAAGATTCATAATGCCGGATATTAGATACAATGGTTTGGTCCTGTACATTATTTTGATTGACTGATTTGTTTAAGTATTCAGCAATCTCATGGATGTTTTCTTTTCGTTTAGCAGAAATAAACAAAGTATCGAGTTCAACAAATTCAGTAAAACCATGAGGTATTTCAACCAATTGATCTATTTTATTTGCAATGAGGATCATTTTCTTATTTTCATCCTCAATGAGTTCTTTATATTCTGAAATTACTTGTTCGAGTTCTTTAATTGTAGTTGTACTTATATCAAAAACGTACAGCACAATTGCTGCCTGCTTGATTTTTTCTTTGGTACGTTCGATACCAATGCTTTCGATTTTATCTGCAGCATCTCTCAGTCCGGCAGTGTCAATAAATCTGAATGTTAAACCATCTATGGCTATGGTGTCCTCAATGACATCACGGGTGGTTCCCGGAATATCCGAAACAATCGCTTTTTCCTCATTAAGAATAGCATTGAGCAGTGTAGATTTTCCAACATTAGGCTTTCCTATAATAGCTACAGGAATACCATGCTTCATTACATTCCCCAGCTTAAATGATTCTATCAGCTTTTTAACTTCGGTATCTATTTTATCTAATAAATTAAGTAATTTACTTCGATCTGCAAATTCAACATCTTCTTCACTAAAATCTAATTCTAATTCAATCAGAGAAGCAAAGTCCACCAACTGCCGGCGAAGCTCTTTGATAATGCCGGAATAACCGCCACGCATCTGATCCAATGCTAGTTTGTGAGATGCTTTGGAATTGGACGCTATTAGATCTGCTACAGCTTCTGCCTGTGAAAGATCAAATTTCCCATTCATAAATGCCCGGAAAGTAAATTCACCTGCAGTTGCAGGACTGGCACCATTTTTTATTAAGGTTTCCAGTATTCGTTGCTGAATATAATCGGATGCATGGCAACTGATTTCCATTGCATCTTCTCCTGTATAAGAGTTTGGAGATTTAAAAATGCTTATTAGTACTTCATCAATCACATCTTCATTATCTTCTATTGTGCCGAAATGTATGGTGTGGGATTT
>JAKSCF010000338.1 GCA_022360735.1 Clostridia bacterium | reverse complement strand
TTTTGCACGATATTGGTAAATTTATTAGCATAAAAAAACACTATGTTCATTCCCACTATATTATTAAAAACTCTGATATTCTTGGCCTTACGAATTATGAACATTCGCTGATAGCCATCATTGCTCTTTTCCATAGTACGATGGTTCCAAATTCAAAATCAGAATACTATAGAGATCTGCTTCCTTCCGAACGCGTCAGAGTTTCTAAGCTTATTGCTATTCTTAGACTTGCAGATTCATTGCACAGCAGCCATATTAAGAAATTTGACAAGGTCAGTGTAAAAATAAAAGGCAAACAAATAATAATAACTGTCTATACTATTGAAAATACAATATATGAAGAATGGACTTTTAATAATAAACGCAGTTTCTTTGAAGATGTATTTGGATTAAGACCTATATTCAAAAAGAAGTTGGTGAATTTGTATGAGTGAGAATAATATGCCTTATATTAATCGAGAGTTGAGTTGGCTGGACTTTAATGATAGAGTATTAGAAGAGTGTTATGATGAAAATCATCCTATTTTAGAAAAGTTTAAATTTTTAGCCATATCTGCTTCTAATATTGATGAATTTTTTATGGTACGTGTTGCAGGTTTGCATGAACAAATCAAGGTTAATTACAAAGGTATTGACCCTGCAGGTCTTTCATCAGAAGAACAGCTCATTGCCATTCACAAAAAAGTGAATGCGCTTGTAAAAAAACAATATTCGTGCTTATATGAATCCTTACTTCTATCTCTTTCAAAAGAAAGCATTAATTTGATGAAAATGGAAACGTTAAGTGCTGATGAAAAGTCTTTTGTTCAAAACTACTTTAATGAAATTATATTACCTATTCTTACACCAATGGCTATAGATAAAAGTCGCCCTTTTCCCTTGCTTTCTAATAAAAGTCTATATTTAGGGTTAAGGCTTTATGATTCCAAAACAAAATATAAATTTGCATTGGTTCAAATCCCTGCAATACTGCCTAGAATGATTAGAATTTCACAGGATTCTGCTAATGAAAAGTATATTTTAATAGAAGACATAATAAAAGAATATGTTCATAAATTATTTATAGGCACTGAAATATTGGGTAAGGGTATGTTTAGAATAACCAAAAACTCTGATTTATCTATTGATGAGGATGAGTCAGAAGATTTATTAATTGAAATCGAAAAATCACTAAAGCAACGACGGTTTGGAGATCCGGTACGGCTTGAGATTGAACATAATACAGATGTGGCTCTTGAAGTTTTTTTGGTTGATCAGCTTAACTTGAAGAATAATGAAATCTACAAAATCTACGGTATGATCGATTTAACAGCATGGTTCGCTTTCTATGGTCATTGCAGCCGACCAGAATTAAAAAAGAAAGATGATATTCCACAACTGCCCCAGGATTTTGAAGCCCATGAGAATATATTTGAAACCATTAGAAATAAAGATTGTTTAATACACCATCCTTATGAATCTTTCGAGTATGTTCTCAATTTTATTGATAAAGCAGCAGTTGACCCTAATGTACTGGCTATTAAGCAAACCTTGTATCGTGTTAGCGGTCATTCTCCTATTATTCAATCTCTTATACAAGCTGCTGAAAATGGAAAGCAGGTTACTGTACTGGTAGAATTAAAAGCACGATTTGAGGAAGAGAAAAATATTAACTGGGCAAAAACTCTGGAAGAAGCAGGCTGTCATGTTATTTATGGTCTGGCAGGCCTTAAGACCCACTGCAAGGCGGTGCTCATTGTTCGAAAAGAAGAAGATGGTATCCGTCGATATGTTCATTTAGCTACCGGTAATTACAATGATAATACCGCAAAACTTTATACAGATATCAGTTTTTTTACCTGTAAAGAAAAATACGCAAGTGATATTTCATCACTGTTTAATGCATTAACGGGATACTCACAGGTTACTGATTTCTACAAGATTTCTACTGCTCCTCAAACCCTAAGAGATGATTTTATTGAGCTGATTCGAAACGAGTCATCTTTGGGGCATAAGGGAAGAATTATTGCTAAAATGAATTCTTTAGTTGATCCAACTATTATATATGAACTTTACTCGGCTTCTCAAAAAGGAGTAAAAATCGACTTAATCATTCGCGGCATCTGTTGCCTTAATTCGGGGATAGATGGTATTAGTGAAAATATTCGAGTGATTAGCATTATTGGTAATTATCTTGAACACAGCAGAATATTCTTTTTTGGGAATAATGGAGATTCAAAAATTTTTCTTTCCAGTGCTGATTGGATGCAGCGTAACTTAGATCGTAGAGTTGAAATACTATTCCCCATTGAAGATATTGGCCTAAAAAAACGTGTAGAAGATATTCTCGACCTTTGTCTTTTAGATACAGTTAAAGCACGTATTCAAAATGCCGATGGCACTTACTCACGGGTTGATCCTTCCAATAAGCCAATCATTAACTCACAGGAACAATTTTGGGAAGATGCTTATCACAATCATAAAGTACCCAGCATAAAAATCCTAAACATGTTTTCCCCATTTTTTAAAAAACACATTAAATAATTCAGAGGTGAAAGAGTGAAAACTTTAGCAGTAATAGATATGGGCTCTAATTCAATTCGACTGGTAGTTGTACAAATCAAGAGCCACTCTTATAAATTTCTTGATGATATCAAGGAAACAGTTAGATTGGAACAAGGACTTGATAAACAAGGTTACATAAGTGAAGAAAAAATTGAACGAACCCTTCAATGCTTACGTATGTTTAAAGAGCTATGTTTAGCACATCAAGTTACTGATACCATTTGTGTGGCAACTGCTGCCATACGTAAAGCAAAAAATAGTAATGAATTAGCAGAAAGAGTCAAAAACGAAACAGGAATAGATCTTCGAATAATTTCAGGAGCAGAAGAAGCGGAATATGTTTTCAATGGTGTTGCATGCAGCATGGATATTGATGACAGCATTATTATTGATATTGGCGGCGGAAGTATTGAAATTATAGAAATGGATAATAAAAAACCTGTCAATAAAGTCAGCCTTCCTTTTGGTTCTATAGATCTTTGTACTGCATTTCAATTAGATGATATTGTGGATCAAAAAAAGGAAATCAAATTATTTGACTATATTAACAGTGAACTAAAGAAGTTAGATTGGCTTAAAAAGGCTAAAAACAAGCCAGTTATTGGAGTAGGCGGCATTGCAAGGAATATCGGTAAAATTAGCCGTAGAAAAAGCAATTATCCCATTGACTTGGTACATTGCTACCCATTGGATTTAGATGAAATTATTGATATTTATAATGGTGCAAAAGAGTTAGATGCAAAAAACCGCAAAGGCATTAAAGGCCTTTCTTCTAATCGGACTGATATCTTTGTGGGTGCGTGTGCTACTATTATCGCTCTTATGAAGCATATACAGTCTGAAGAAATGCTTATCAGTGGTAGTGGTTTAAGGGAAGGGCTTATATATGATTATTTACAAAAAGAAAACATTATGGATTTTGATAATGTTTTAGCAGCTTCCATTGGTAATTTAACTGCCAACTATGCTATTGATCGTGTCCACTCTAAGCATATATGTAATATTATGAATAAGCTTTTCAATGAGCTTCAAGACATTCATCGATTAGAAAGGACACCTTCTATAGAGAAAATCATAGAAGTATCTTCTCTTTTTCATGACTTTGGTATCACACTTCGATATTATCATCATCATATGCACGGATTTTATATGCTTCTTAACTCGGGGATTAATGGCCTCACACAGTATGAGTTAATGATTTGTTCTTTAATTGTAAGTAATCATAGGATAGGAAAGCTAAAAAATAACTTTCGGCAATATAAACCCATTATTGATGAAAAAGCTTCCTATATTATTTACAAACTAGCCATTTTGCTGCAAATATCAGAAAGTCTTGATCGAAGCAGACTTGGTAAAATTGGATCTATTCATTGTACAATCGATAAAGACGCTGTGACCATTTGGGTTACATCACAATATGATATTGAGCTAGAAATTTCAAAAGCTATAGAAGTGCAGCCATTGTTTGAAAAGCATTTTGAAAAAAAATTAAACATTTTAAAAGTGTAAGCGGTATGTAAGACATGAGTTTTTGACAATATTAACGCTTCAATAGAACAAAATTGTAGTGTTCCAAACAAAAAGAACTGTCCCTTTTGTTTTTTGTAATTTATTTTCACAATATGACATACTTATGTCCAATTTAGTAGATTATAATATAAACAAAAGGAGGTTTTTAGTGTGAAAAAGGAATGGAGAAAACAAGAGAAACATATTTATCTTCCTAAGTCCAAGCCGGAATTTATTGAGATACCCTCATTTCAATATTTCACGATTGAAGGAAAAGGTAATCCGAATCAGCCATTTTTTGAGCAGTATATCTCGGTCCTATATGCGTTATCTTATGCCGTCAGGATGTCATATAAATGGGATAATCCGCCTAGGGGTCATTATGAGTATACGGTTTATCCTTTGGAAGGGGTATGGGATATTGATGATAAAGACCGGTATGTTGAAGGTGTTCTGGATAAGGACAACCTTGCTTTTGAATTGATGATCAGACAACCCGGTTTTGTAACAGATGATTTAGTAAGTCAAGTCGTCGCACTAACTCAAAAGAAGAAGCCACATGAATTATTAGACCAAGTTGAATTTAAAACTATAAATGAAGGAAGTTGTGTTCAGATGCTGCATATAGGTCCCTATGATGATGAACCGGAAAGCTTTAAGCTGATGGAACAGTATTGTGCTGAAAACAACATTAAAAGAACCTCTATGAAGCATAGAGAGATATATTTAAGCGACCCCAGAAAAACAACACCGGAGAAGTTAAAAACAGTGTTAAGGTTTAAAGCCGAAAAAGAATAAATACAAAAAAATATTCGAATTTAAAGTAAAGAATTTACAAAAAAAACTGAATTTTTAATATAAACGTATATTTTTCTTTGATTAATTCATTATAATATAGTATAATAGAGTTCTGTATGATATTAAAAGACGGCCAATCATTCTTTCTTATACTCTTATTTATTAAGTGGTACGTAATAAGAAAGAGTGATTTTTTTATGCAAATCTTTAAGTACCTCTCGCATTTGATTCGAATATGAATCTTCTTAAAATTCATAATTTGCAGTATTTGCAGAAGATTGATTCATTAATGAATATTTCATTTTTCATTGACACCCCCTTCAATATCTTATAAAATGCTTTCTGATGAGTATTTTTGAAAATTTCTAAAGATAGCGAAATTAATAAAAATCAATTGTAAAATTGGTACTGATATCTTTCTAAGCTGAATCAATTTTAATATTAATTTTGAAGAATCAAAAGATATAAATATTTAATTTTATATAGTGTGAAATAGGGATAGATAAGAATTACTGTATTTAACTAAAGAAATATCTTTGTGAAAATATCAAAATAATATTTAAGGAGACTATTAAAATGGCTAGAAAAGAAATACAAGTTGATGAAAGATTACCGGTTTTACAGACTATACCTCTATCTTTTCAACATTTATTTGCTATGTTTGGTGCTTCTGTTTTAGTACCAATGATTGTAGGTATAAACCCTGCCCTTCAATTACTTTTTAACGGGATTGGGACTTTATTGTATATCGTTATCACAAAAGGTAATATTCCGGCTTTTCTTGGACCCAGTGCTGCATTTATAGCTGGAATTGCTGCCGTTACTGCTACTGAAGGTCATGCGGCTGCTTTATCAGGATGTATCATTGTAGGGATTATTTTTGTCATTACGGGATTCATTGTGAATAAAGTAGGAATGGGTTGGATTGATGTTATTCTTCCTCCGGCCGCAATGGGTTCAGTCGTTGCTGTAATTGGTTTAAGCCTTGCAGGTTTTGCTGCAGGATTAGCAGGCTTAGTTCCTGGTTCCGTAGCACCGGAATTACAAAGCAAAACAATTTTGGTTTCTATGTTTACTTTGCTGGTAGCAGTCATTGTCAGTGTCATGTTCAAAGGATTTTTTAGGGTGATCCCCATATTGATTGCTGTAGTATGCGGCTACTTATTCTCTATTACACAAGGTTTGGTTGATTTAAGTTCAATCGCAGAAGCGCCTTGGTTCCAAATCCCAACATTTGTAACCCCTGTTTTTAGTTTTAAGGCAATTATGATTATTGCACCTGCAGCTTTAGTCGTATTGGCAGAGCATGTTGGAGATCTTAGTGTTACTGAGAAGATAGTTGGCAAGCCGTTAATCAGAAAAGATCAAGGTTTATCCAGATCTTATGTGGGTAATGGTATAGGAACCATTATATCTTCAATCTTTGGAGGTATGCCTGTTACAACTTATGGTGAAAATGTAGGTGTCATGGCACTTACAAAAGTTTATTCTGTTTGGGTTATAGGTGGAGCAGCAATTTTTTCAATTATACTATCATTTATAGGCAAAATCAGTGCTATCATCATAGCCATGCCTACTGCTGTAATGGGCGGTGTTTCAATATTGTTATTTGGTATGATTTCTGCATCAGGTTTACGAATGCTTATTGAATCACAAGTTGACTATGGCAATACCAGAAATTTAATTTTATCAGCTGTAATCCTTATCTTAGGTGTAGGAGGCGCTAAGATAGCAATCGGGCCGGTAGAGCTTGAGGGTATGGGACTTGCAACTGTAGCAGGTATTTTACTAAGCTTATTCTTCTTATTAATCGATAAAATGGGCATCAGTAATTCCACCGAAGACGAAGGATAACCTTACTAAGTTTTATACCTGATATATAACTTACATTTAATTTTTAGGATAGAGTAAAGATTTTAAATAGATCAATAAGATTAATTGAATACAAAGCGTAAACCCCTTTGAATGTGGTGTCTTCAAAGGGGTTTTATTAAGGAGAAAGATAGTAAAATAGCACCTGTTATTAAAAACAGAATGCTATTTAATCTATTATTTAAGGGGAGAGGTAGCTTATCTTTGAACTCTTCCTGATGCATCACCTTTGATTAGGTTTTCTACTTCATCTATGGATACAAGGTTAAAATCACCAGGTACAGTATGTTTCATTGCCGATGCACCTACCGCAAATTCTAATGCGTATTTGAAGTCGTCTTTTTCTAACAATCCATATATTAGGCCTCCTGCAAAGGAATCGCCTCCACCAACTCTATCCACAATTCTTATGTTATATTTTTTTGAATGGTAAAATTCATTACCATCATATATCAAAGCCGACCAGCCGTTATCGGAAGCTGAGTAACTTTCTCTCAATGTGGTTACAACATATTTAAATCCAAATTTATCTTTCATTTGCTTAAAGATATTTTTATAACCTTCTAATTCCAATTCACCAGTCGTTACATCTGTATTATCCGGTTTGAAGCCTAATACTTTTTCAGCATCTTCTTCATTCCCTATACATACATCCACATACTGCATTAAATCACTCATACATGCTTTTGCTTCTTCAGGTGTCCATAATTTTTTTCTATAATTTAAATCCACGCTAACGGTTACATTATGTTTTTTAGCAGCTATCAGTGCTTGCTTTGTCAGTTCTGCAGCTTTATCTCCTAATGCCGGGGTAATACCAGAAAAATGAAACCAATCTGCACTTTCAAATATTTTATCAAAGTCAAAATCACTAACATCTGCCTCTGCAATGGCCGAGCCGGCTCTATCGTAAATAACTTTTGAAGGTCTCATAGAAGCACCTGTTTCCAGAAAGTAAATACCTACCCTATGGCCGCCTCTGGCGATATAATCTGTTTTAACACCGAATCTTTTCAGGTAATTGACAGCCGATTGACCAATTTCATGTTTAGGAAGCTTGCTTACAAAATATGCATCATAACCGTAGTTAGCTAAAGATACTGCGACATTGGCTTCTCCTCCACCGTATACAACATCAAAAGAATCTGACTGAATAAATCTTTGATACCCAGGGGTTGAGAGTCTTAACATGATTTCTCCCATTGTAACTACTTTTTTCATCCTATAATCCTCCAATCAATAATCGGCTAACTTATTTTCTTGCTGCTTTAGCTGCTGCTACAAATTTTTCTGCTGTTTGAGTGACTAAATCATAATCTCCGGTTTTAGCACCTTTAGTTAAATCACTGCCTGTACCTACCGCAACAGCTCCTGCTTCTATCCAGTCTTTGATATTATCTAAATTTACGCCGCCTGTCGGCATAAAATTACCTTGAGGAACAGGACCTTTAAATGCTTTGATAATAGATGGTCCAAATGCATTACCGGGAAATACTTTGATAATCTCCGCACCATACTCCATGGCTGTTATTGCTTCTGTTATGGTCATAACACCCGGCATAATTGGTACTCTATATCGGTTGCAAAGCTTTATAGTATCTATATTCAAACTTGGGCTGACAATATATTCAGCTCCGGCAAGGATACATGCTCTTGCTGTTTCTGGGTCTAACACTGTCCCCGCACCAATGATGACATCTTGGTCATCTTTATACTTCTCAACAATTTTTTTAATAATGTCTATCGCTCCGGGTACGGTCATTGTAATCTCTAAAGCATTAACCCCACCCTTTTTGACTGCTTCAACAATCTTGATGCCTTGTTCTTCTGAATCTGCTCTTATTACTGCAACGACACCATTTTGAACTATTTTTTGTATAGTAGCTATTCTTTTCATTAGAACACCTCATATTTTAAATATTTAACTTGTCTGTTGTCAGACAACGTGTAGCTATCTTTATTATACTACGCTAGATCAAGATGTCAATATCATTGTTTATAAAAAATAAAATTTCTTTATCTTAATTTTATTTCAGACTAAAACAAAATACTTTGCAATTGAATGCAGGTGTATAGATATTTGTTTCTTGTATTCATTTGGTTAGAAAATTTA
>JAKSCF010000391.1 GCA_022360735.1 Clostridia bacterium | reverse complement strand
TCATTTAACTGATTGACCACATAACATACAGCCTTTTCGTTTTTCTTATGAGGAATGTCCATTAAAAAGTAAGGTATGGAAAGCTTCTTTGAGAGATAAGCAAAGGTTCCTATGTTGGCATCACAAATGCTGGAAGAGGTTAATGCATAAATAGGCTTTTTAAGTAAATCCGCTTCTACCGCCCCAATAAATGCTTTATGATAGCTGCATAAGCTGTCTGCCATACCACAGTTATTAGCCGCCTCTATATACAAATCTTGGACCTTAAAGCCTGCAAGAAAAGATGAAAAGCTTTCTATAAATAATGGATGCAGCTCAAAGGCATGAAGAATTTCACTTGGGGAAAAAAGATTCACCCATGCGGTTTCATTAGGATTTTTTAACGCCTTTAATATGTATTGAATAGAGATTTTATTGAGCTCATTAAGAGCTTGTACATTATTTTTATTATAAAAATATTTTTTATTTAAATATTCATAGTACAGCCCTAATTGAATCATATTTGAGATCAAATTGGTTTTTTTATGATGTTTCTTCATCATATTAGAGTAGATTTTTACAATATCCATACTATTTTCACCAACCATGATATTTTTTTGATGTGTATACGCCTTCATATGGAAAACATATCTAATACCATTATAGAATTGTTGTGTAATGGATTCAACTGATGTATAATTAAAACTGTACTTTAATAAAAGTATAAATTTTCTAATATTAAAATGTACAGTTGGTGATAATGTATGAGATCGTTTATTCCCGATCTAGACCTTCAATCCAATATTCCTTTATATGTTCAATTATATGAATCTATCAAAGGAGAAATATTAAAAGGTAATATTACCGCATCAGAAAAGCTGCCTTCCATCAGAGATTTATCTAAAACGCTGAAATTAAGCAAAACTACTATTGAATCTGCTTATGATCAGCTTTTGGTAGAAGGTTATATTTATTCAAAACCTCAATCCGGTTACTATATTAATCTGATTTCTTTAGAATTAATGAAACGAGATTTAAATAAAAATAGTTTCTCTTTAGAAACCCATGATTTTTCTACTGATGATGAAAGGTATACGGATGCGTCTTCATTTGACTTTATTAAATGGAAAAAATGTTCCAATAAAATTTTAACGGAATATACCGACACACTTCTTTTGGAAGCGCTCCCCCAAGGAGAAGCTTTATTAAGAAATGAAATTTCTAAATATGTGTATCAATCCAGAGGTGTCAAATGTACCTCAGAACAAATCATTATTGGAGCGGGCACTCAACAAAACATGCATCTTGTTTGTAATATTTTAGAAAATATAGATATGGACCATGTCGCATTTGAAGATCCGGGGTATTACTCTGCAAGAAAAATATTTCTAGACCGAGGCTTTATTATTTCACCCATTTCAATCGATGAAGATGGTATGAAGGTAAATGAGCTTATAAACAGCCCGTGCTCTGTGGCTTATGTCAGCCCTTCTCATCAATTTCCTTTAGGCTCTGTCATGTCTATTGGACGTAGATATGAGCTGTTAGAATGGGCATCTGAGGAGAATAGAATCATTATTGAAGATGATTATGACAGTGAATTAAGGTATTATGGACGACCAATCCCTTCTTTACAGGGATTAGATGAAAAAGAACATGTCATTTACCTGGGTTCATTTTCATCTACTCTATTGCCATCTATAAAAATCAGTTATATCATTCTGCCTAATGAACTGCTTAAATACTATAAAAGTGTTATGCACCATTATAATCAGACATGCTCTAAAATTGAACAACTGACCTTGGGGCTCTATATGAAAGAAGGTTTCTATCAAAAACATATTAAAAAATTAAGAAAGCTTTATGCCACTAAAGCTCAATATTTCAAAGAATGGTTGCAAAAGGAAATGGATGATCTGTGTAAAATATTAAATCATCCTTCAGGTATACATTTGCTAATAGAAGTTCGTACCAAAAAAACACCCGATGAATTATGCAAGGAAGCATCAAAGGCCAAAGTTACCACTGTCCCTCTGACCAATTATATGATCAGACAGCTCCATACTAACCATCCGGTTTTGCTGCTTTATTATACGCAGATACCGTTGGTTGATATTCCTGAGGCTGTAAAGCATTTAAGGGATAGGTGGATGAGAGATTTAGATTAGCATTAAATGAATTTAAAAAGTTTTAAAAAAGAACATTAAAGTTGAATATAATGTACATTATGATCATATAATACATAATGTACATTTTTTATTAAAGATGATATAATGGAGGTGAATTATGGAGGTGTTTTCAATGTTAGCTGTGAATGCAACGGATATGAGAAAAGATTTTGGACGATATATAGATAAAATAGTTAGAACAAAACCTATTTTTGTAAAACGTTCTAGAGATTATTTTATGGGAATAAGTATAGAAATGGCTAAAGAATTGGTCAAAGATGTTAAATTTATTGCAAATAAATATATAGAAGAGGATCTTTCTATTACTTTGTCATTAGAAGATTTTGATATCGTGGTTAATGAACGAAATGAAGAAACCGCTATAAAATCTTTATTAAATGACTTGAGAGAATATGCCCTTGAGTACTATGAAGATATAGCCTTCTGGTCTAATGATTTGAATAGAAAAAAACATATGAAAAATATTCTAAAAGTTCTCCTAATTGAAGATGATGAAGAATTAAAAGAAAGCTTATTATGCCAAGTTGGAAAGAATTAAAACGGTTTTGTAAAAGAGACGGTTGGGAATTATATAAAGATACCGATCATTATTTCTACAGAAAAGTAGAAAAAGATGGCACCATTAAAAGAACAAAAATTTCAAAAGGATTAGAAGAAATAAAACATCACCTTTGGAGAGAAATACTAAAGAAGCAATTAGGTGTTACACAGGAATATTTTAATAAGACAGTTTAATAGATATATGAAATAGTTTGTTTTATTAGATTAAGATTATGGCTCTTAATCTTTTTTTATTTGAAATGTTAATGAAAAAGGGTAATTATTCTAACTTATGTTTTAAAAAATCTTTCATTAGACCATTTGAGATTTTAAGCGCCTCAAATCTATTTTTGGCAGGAGCAGATACCATAAATCCATCCTCGCTGTTCCATCCATTTTTCTCGTCTTGTACACAAATCGTTAAATTAACTAATTTTTCTCCAATAAATGCTTCTCCATAAGTATATAATTTTCCATTCTCCTTATAATCACGATATGCAACCAGTTGCAGTTCCTCACCAACTAATAGTTTAAGATTCGGATAATTTTTATTCTCTATATTAATAGAACCTTTAAAAAAATCTGTTGCAAAGAGTCTTTTATAGTAGTGACCACTTATTCTTATTTCAATTTGTTCCTGTTGTGTCAAGTCCCCAAGCTGATATTTTATTCCACTATAGATTACGTTAACGTTTTGCGGAAAAGTGTAGTAGATATAACCTGCTATTAAAAAAATGACAACCATAAAGATACCTGTTTTATAGCCTTTTTTCATATAAGCCTCTCCTATTAGACACTCTAAAATGAATTAACCAGTAATACATAGCCTTCTTCTTCCATGTGATTCCAGAATTCGAAAAAACTGATAAGACATTTTATCATGCCTTATCAGTTTGATCAATCCATTTAAATTTGTTTCTAAATCCTTTAACAATTTAATTCAAGGCTTATAGCCTTCAATAACTTTTATTTATATATCTCTATCATTGCCTCGGCAAACTTCTTCTGCTTACACGCCTTACATACAAGCTCTTGCTCTTCTCCTAACTTTTTATTCATAAAATCATGCTGTTCTTTAGTCACATAGTGCTTTCCGCAAACTTCACACTCCAGCATTTCAAATTCTTTTCCCCATATCTTGCGCTTACTCGTTTCCTCAACTAACTCTATGGTATTCGTAGGGCATACAAAAGCACATGAACCGCATCCTATACATGTCTCAGAAGGTTCTTCATATGGTGGTGCTACGCTTTTTTCTATTCCTCTTTTCACTGTGGCAATGGCAAAAGACCCTAATTCCTCACATGCTCTTGCACAAAGACCGCACATCACACAATTATTTTTTTTATTCACCTTAAATCTAGAAGAACCAACTGCATGATATTCTTCTGCCAGCTTTTGTATCTCTATACTTTCAGGAGCCTCTGCTTTAAGTAACATCAAAATATTTTTTCTTATACTTCTTATTTCTTCTGAATGGGTTTTAACCTCAATATCGGACAATACAGGGTAGATACAGGCGGTAACAATTTTCTTTTTTCCTTTTTCCCAAACTTCAACCACACAAATTCTGCATGTCGCCTGTCCTCTTAAAACTTCATTATGGCATAAAGTAGGTATTACAATACCGTTTCTTCTCGCAATATCTAATAAGATTTCACCTTTACCAGCTTCGCATGCCATACCGTTAACGACAACACTTAATTTTTCCATGAATTTCACCTCATTTCACTTTTACTGCATTAAATTTACAACTATCGATACAGCTTCCGCATTTAATACATTTTTCTAAGTCAATTATATGAGGTTTTTTTATATCTCCTGTTATTGCATCCGGTGAACATACTTTCTTGCAAAGGCCGCAGCCAATACATTTTTCTTCATCGATATAGAATAATGAAAGATCTTTACATACACCCGCCGGACATCGCTTATCATAAATATGCTGTTTATACTCATCCTCGAAATATTTTATTGTACTGACAACAGGGTTAGGCGCACTTTTACCCAGCCCGCAAAGAGATGCTTTTTGAACGGTTTCTGAGATGTCTAAAAGTAGTTCAATATCTCCATCTTCTCCCTTTCCTTCACAGATATCCGTCAATATCTTCAGCATCTGTTTAATGCCTTCTCTGCAAGAGACACATTTGCCACAGGATTCTTCGGCTAAAAACCCAATATAGTACTTTGCTACATCCACCATACAGGTTCTATCATCCATAACGATCATGCCGCCGGATCCCATCATAGATCCTGCCGCTTCTAATGTATCAAAATCTACCTGTAGATTAAGGTTTTCCTCTGGAATACACCCTCCTGATGGTCCTCCTGTCTGAACTGCCTTAAATTTTCTATCGCCTAGTATACCGCCGCCAATTCCAAAAATAAGTTCATTCAGCGTAATACCCATAGGAACCTCTACAAGGCCTGTATTTTTTACTTTTCCCACCAGTGAAAAAACCTTTGTTCCCTTACTTTTACAACTTCCAATACTGCTAAACCAATCACTTCCCCTTAGAATAATCTCAGGAATATTTGCCCATGTTTCTACATTATTCAATACAGTGGGCTGACCCCAG
The DNA here is from genome assembly GCA_022360735.1 of Clostridia bacterium. The sequence continues at coordinate 2,516 of JAKSCF010000391.1, read as the reverse complement.
AGGCCATATTCGACCGATCTAATATACTTTGCACGAGGCTCTCCCACTTTTCCTTCAATGGAAGCCATTAAGGCTGAAGACTCACCACACACAAAAGCGCCGCCGCCTCTTACAATTTCTAAATCAAAACTAAACCCGCTTCCTAAAATATCATCCCCTAAAAAACCATTATTTTTTGCATCATCGATAGCTTTTTGCATGTTTTTTAATGCCAGTCCATATTCATCTCTTATGTATATATACCCTTGATTCACCCTTAATGCCTTGGCACAAATGATCATTCCTTCTATAACGGTATGGGGATCTCCTTCCATGATACTTCTATCCATAAATGCTCCCGGGTCGCCTTCATCTCCATTACATATGACATACTTAGGATATCGATCAATATGATTGCATGCTTCCCATTTTACACCTGTAGGAAAGCCTGCGCCTCCTCTGCCTCTAAGTTCGGAAGCTTTCAATTCACTTATTATTTCATCTGAATCCATATCAAATACTGCTTTTTTTAATGCTCTATATCCGCCTTTTTCTATATAATCGCTTATTTCTAAAGGGTCAATCTCCCCAATATTTCTCAAAGCAACTTTCATTTGCTTTGAATAAAAGTCCGTTTCATTGTGAGATTTAATCCTTTTTTTAGTATTAAAATCCAAGTATAAAAGTCGTTCTATCACTTCATTTTTCATGATGGTTTTATCAACGATTTCTTGAACATCCTTTAGTTTTACGTGATAATAAGAGATATCGTCCGGAACTATTTTCACGACAGGCCCTCTTTCACATAATCCATTACATCCTGTAGCTTTAATGTATGGAACAACCTGTATATTCTTCTTTTTCGCTTCAATCTGAGAAACAAATTCCTGATAAATATTTTCACTGCCATTTGCAAGGCAGCCTGTTCCGCAGCAAACTAAAATTTTTCTATCCTGCTTATCGTTGCTCACCTTGCTCACCCCTTTTATATTTTTGAAGTATTGTCTTTATATCTTGAGGTGTTACTTTCCCGTAGTACTCTTCGTTGATAACAACTACAGGTGCAAGGGCACAAGCGCCAACGCAATTCACTGTTTCTAAAGAAAATAAACCATCAGTAGTCGTTTCACCTGCTTTGACATTAAGCTGTTTTTCTAATTCTGATAAAATAGTCATAGAAGATCTAATATGGCATGCCGTACCAGCACAGATCTTAATAATATATTTGCCTTTAGGCTTTAAGCTAAAGGCTTTAAAAAAAGTAGCAATACCATATAGCTTACAAATGGGTGTATCAATATATTCTGAAATACACGCCAATGCTTCTTTAGGAATATAATTATTTTCTTTTTGAATATCCTGCATCATAGCAAGTGTAAACCTTTTCTGTGCAGGGTATTGATGAATTATTTCTTCAATGCTTTTACTTATCCTATTCTCCATAAACACGCCTCTTTTTATATTTTTTTAACCTCCCGCAATACGAGGAAAGAACGATATCTCATCGGAATGGTCTATCTTTGTCTCCCCCCATTGTAAGTGATCAATATGCCTTCCATTAACTAAAATAATGATATCAGGATGTATTTCGTTTTTATCTGTTAAAATATGCTTTTTCAGCTCTTTCCCATACCTAGAAGATAAAAAAAACAAAAGCTCTAATACATTCTGCGGTCCGGTTATTTCTATTTCTTTAGCTTTCGTTATGTTTCTTAAATATGCAAAGAATTTTACAACCATAAAATCACCTTTAAATTTTGGTCTATGCCAAATAAAATAATAATTCTTAGTAAATACATGTAGAGCTAGCTTTAGCTAACTCTCATGACATGGTGAGGAATAAGCTGACGTGGCAAACAGCTAGGGCTTCAATTGCCACGCCGGTCGGTTTTTATAGTCCTAATTCCTCTACCTTTTCTTCTGAAGGTATTCCGTCTGCACCCCATCCTCTTTCTTTATAATATTCTTCCAGCATGATTTCCAACTGGCTTACTTTACCTTTTGAAGGCCCATCTGGAATAGGTTCTTTCAACAAGCGCGGAGGCAGCGTATCATCTGATTTTTCAAACCCATTTTTAAGATTAAATAATTTTTCCATATTCCAAATCCGTTCACCGATTTGAAGGACTTCTTCATCTGAAAAATTGATCCCGGTTCCGGTTCTAAACATAGAAGCAATCTCCGGTAACCCAATTCCAAAAGTTATAAAAAGGCATAAACCCAATGAGTCTACCACTGCCGTTACATCTTGGAATATTTTAAGCATGGCAGCCTTACCGTCTGTCGTAAACTGGTCAAGTTTTTGTGGTATACCTAATACTTCAGGAGAAATCATATAGCCTCTGACATGACACCCTCCTCTATTAGAAGTAGCATAATTTAATCCAATACCTTGAATCCCTCTTCCATCATAAGCAGGCATCTCCTGCTTCTTTACGGACATGGATAATTCACTACATCCATATTTTTCTGCCATACGATAAGATCCAAGTGCCATGATGTCCCCAAAACCATCTCTTAAACCTATTTTTGTTGTG
>JAKSCF010000326.1 GCA_022360735.1 Clostridia bacterium | reverse complement strand
CTTCAATAACTGTTAAATAAGCAAACCCAAGCATTCCGCCATACCATGCCGCTTTTTTTTCTGAAAGTCCGCTGTATCTTAAAGCCACATAACCAACCCTTCCAATATTATAGGTAGAAAAGGCATGCCCAACCTTATCCATGAACTTCCATTCACGATTGTCATTTGTGAAATGGAAACCACTTTGAGGATGGTCTTTATACCATAAAGTATATAATCCAACCATAGACACCGCATAAGCTCCCGAGGCTGCAATAATGGTTGTTTTTAATCTTTTTTTGTTTAAGGTATCAGGATAAATATCAAAGGGGTCTTTTTGTGAATATCCTGGCCTGGCTATGAATAAGATGATGAATAAAATAGTGAGGTAACGATAAAGCTTCATACTGAGAATGTCTTATTTCCAGATCTTTCTTTTATTTAATGCTCTTCTGTATTTTCTTGCATTTTCTTCATGCTGCTGATAGTTTTTTGCAAAGTTGTGGTAGCCTGATAAGTCGTCTTTAGCGCAGAAGTATAAATATTTATGTTCTTCATAATTCAATACAGCATCAATGGATGCGATGGAAGGAATACATATGGGGCCCGGAGGGATGCCTCCGTATTTATAAGTGTTAAAAGGAGAGTCAATTTCTTTATGTTCATTTAAAACCCTTTTTACAGAAAAGTTTCCTAATGCATAAACCAGTGTTGGGTCAGCTTGTAGCCTCCATCCCCGGTTTAGCCGATTGATATATACTCCGGCAATTCTTTCCTTTTCCGAATTCTTTTGAGTTTCTTTTTCAACGATGGAAGCTAAAGTAATTATTTCAGGAATGCTGAATTTTAGCTTTTCTGCTTTAGCTTTTCTGTCATCATTCCAGAAGTTTTTAAATTCCCGGTGCATTCTTTTAACAAAATCTTTAGCTGTAATATCCCAGAATACATTATATGTGTTTGGAATGAAAATACACTTAATAGTATACTGGTTAAACCCGAGTTCTTTCTGATAGCTTGTGTCGTTTAAAAGGTTAACAATGGAAGTAGAATCCGCTTCAATTTGACTGGCCACTTTTTTAGCAAGGTCATTAATTTTACGGACATTATTGAAAATTAACTTTACGGGAGTTTGATTTCCTGAACGTAATAAATTGAGTAATTCATTATTGTTCATGCCTTCTTTTAATATGTAGCGTCCGGGTTTGATATTTTCGGGATACTTCTTCTTTTCTGCCAACCATTCAAAATTATTACGATGAATGATCATTCCCTTTTTATAAAGATTTGCCTTTACATCATCAAAGGTCGATCCCGTAGCGATGTATAGAGAAGCTTCTCTGCCTTCTGTCCATACATTGGAACTATAAATTACCGTATAAATAATATAACCAACTACCAGAATTGCAACAAATACTAAAGCAATCAGATAAAGTAAAAAGCGGTGAGCTTTAGATTTTTTTCGTCGTCCTCCATATTTAGAATGATAGTAAGCCATGATAATATTTAGTCTGTTAAAATGTATTGTAAAGTATATTCATTAATCCAGTTTCCATTCCTAAGGTTCCAGTCTTTTTTTAATCCGATGGTTTTAAAATTCATTTTGAGAAACAAATTTAAGCTAATCTGGTTATCTTCTTCAATATTACAATATAATTGATGTAGGTTCAAAATTTCTTTAGCATATTTTATAATAAGCCCAAGGGCTTCCGAAGCATAACCGTTCTTCCTTTTTCTTTGATCAATTAAAATTCCTATCCCGGCTCTTTTGTTTAAAGGATCAAAATCAAAAAGATCAACACTGCCGATGGTTTCGGTTTTTTCATTAGCAGTTAAATCAATCATAAGCCTTAGTTGGCGGGCTGCATAAATATCTTTGGCTGCATTCAGGACGTATTGTTCGATTTCAAATCTTGAAAAGGGGGCTAATGTATTGCTTAGATGCCAAACTTCGGTATTATTTTCCCATTCAAATATCTTGTCAACATCATGAGGTTCGATTGCCCTTAAACTTATGTTTTCAGATTTTATCATTATAAATCAATTTCTCCGGTAAATACAAATTTTGCAGGGCCTTCCAGCCAAATATTGAAGAATTTATCACCTGCTCTTTCAAAGATAATTTTTAAGTTACCTCCCAAAACCTGAACATTAACGCTGCCACTTTGTATTTTATTTTTTATAGCATATGACAAAACTGAGGCTGTTACGCCAGTGCCACAGGAGTAGGTTTCATTTTCCACACCTCTTTCATAGGTTCTGACAAATAGATCCCCATCTTTTTCTTCTACAAAGTTTACATTAATACCTTCTTCTTTATAGGTGTCATTATATCTGATGCTTCTCCCTTTATCAAAAACATTCAATGATTGTAAATTATCTACAAATTCAACATAGTGAGGCGATCCTGTATCTAACACATAGGATGCTCCATCCATGGTGTAATTACTTACATCTGTCATATGGAGTTGGACCTGCCATTCATTTTTATCCTGATATAAAACTTTTCCCTGATGTAATCCGTCAACAGCCGTGAATGAAGTTTCATTTTTTATGTCTTTTAAATGATGAGCAAAAGCGATAAGAGATCTGCCACCATTGCCGCACATACTTCCTTCATAGCCATTTGCATTGTAATACTTCATTTCAAAATCCTGCTCTTTGCTTTTATTGTAAAGCATGAGCCCGTCGGCCCCTACACCAAACCTGCGATCACAAATCAAACGAATCTGTTTGTGATTGAGGTAATATGTTCCTAATCTGTTATCAATAATGATAAAATCATTACCTGTTCCTTCAAATTTGTAAAATTTAATTGACATGTTTCTGCTATATTGTCATGTAAGTTGGTGAATAAACGGTCTGTTTAAATTTTGATTTCAAATTTTTT
>JAKSCF010000078.1 GCA_022360735.1 Clostridia bacterium | reverse complement strand
GTTTATTCTTTTTTACTTAAAGGAAGAATTGGACAAGTATTCTAAAGATAATAGAAAAAAGAGTTCGTTTAAGGGTAAGAACGTTATTGATTCAGTGGAATATGAGATAAAAAAGGATAAGGAAGAAAAATAGAAAGGAAAAAATAATGATGAAAATCATAGGAGACGTATTAATTTCAGAAGAAAAATTACTAGAAAGGGTTGCAGAACTAGGCGAAAAAATATCAAAAGATTATGAAGGAAAAGAAGTTTTGTTGATAGGGGTTCTAAAGGGTGCTTGTATCTTTATGACAGATTTGATGAAAAAAATTGATACAAATGTAACCATTGACTTTATGGCAGTTTCAAGCTATGGTGCATCAACAAAAAGCACAGGCGTTGTTCGAATCATAAAAGACTTGGATACCAGTATAGAAGGAAAAGAAGTATTGATTGTTGAAGATATCATAGATACGGGTTTAACTTTACATTATTTATATGATAACCTTCAATCCAGAAACCCTAAGAGTCTTAGAATATGCACACTTTTAGATAAACCGGAAAGAAGAGAAATAGAAATGCAAGCGGACTATGTTGGGTTTAAAGTTCCTAATAAATTTATTGTAGGTTACGGATTGGATTATCAAGAGAAATATAGAAACTTACCTTATATTACTATCTTAACGGAATAATAAAACTACCTTTCTTATATTTGATTCTTTGTATATATTCTATAAAAAGGAACATACTAAACTCAGCGTTTAGTGAAATATAAGGAGGCGTTAGGTTTTGAATGAGAATGTTAACTTTGAGCAGATTAAAAAACGATTTGAAGCGGCAGACTTGGACGAGAAAATAAAAATATATACGACGACATCGGGATTATCAGTAGATCAGTTTAAAGAGCTGTTAAGAGTTTTTCCGCTTCAACATTTAGACAAGCTCGAAAGAGCTATGGATGAAGCACATTAAAACCTATAGTAGGGACATGAATCCCTACTTTTTTTATGAAATTATTTATTTCAATTGAAAAAAAACGTGTGTAAAGATATAATAAAACCCGTAAATACTATTGATAAAAGGAGTTGTATAAATGGCAAATTTCAAAACACCCGTAGGGTTGTCAAACAAACACATTCATTTAAGCCAAGAAGATATAGATGTCTTATTTGGAAAAGGTTATCAATTAAAACCGTTTAAAGATTTAAGTCAGCCCGGTCAGTATGCTTGTGAAGAAAAAGTAGATATCCAAGGCCCAAAAGGAACTTTAAAAGGTGTTAGAGTTTTAGGACCTGCAAGAAAAGTGACACAAATAGAAGTATCTTTAGCGGATGCACGTGCATTAGGTCTTAACGTACCTGTTAGAGACTCAGGTGACTTAGATGGTTCTCCGGGAGCTAAAATAATAGGTCCAAAAGGAGAAGTTGATTTAGAACAAGGTGTTATTGTTGCGGCAAGACATATACATATGCATACTTCTGATGCAGAAAAAGCCGGATTAAAAGATAAAGACGAAGTCAGTGTAGAAGTTGGAGGAAAAAGAGGCTTAGTATTTAACAACGTATTAATTCGAGTACATGATACTTATGCATTAGAAATGCACCTAGACTTGGATGAGGGAAATGCGGCTCAGATAAAGAATGGGGATTTATTAGAAATTTTAAAGTAGGTGTTTTATGATGAAAGAAATGGAAAAATATTTTGACCATACGATTTTAAAGCCTCAAGCAACAAGGCAAGATGTTGTTAAGCTATGTTCAGAGGCAAAAGAATATGATTTTTTTGCCGTATGTGTCAACTCATGTTATGTAAAGCTGGCCTGTGATGAGCTTACAGGGACGGATGTAAAAGTTGCTTCTGTTATAGGATTTCCTTTAGGTGCTTGTGAAACAAGAGCAAAAATATATGAAACACAAATTGCAGTAGAAGATGGCGCAGAAGAAATTGATATGGTTATTAATATTGGTGCACTAAAAGAGAGAAGGACAGAGTATGTTTTAAAAGACATTCAGGCTGTCGTAGATGCTTGCAAAGATAAAGCAATTGTTAAGGTTATCATTGAAACCTGTCTCTTAACAAAAGAAGAAATCATACTGGCTTGTGAATTATCGAAACAAGCAGGTGCACATTTTGTAAAAACATCTACAGGATTCTTAGGAGAAGGTGCAACAGCTGAAAACGT
>JAKSCF010000079.1 GCA_022360735.1 Clostridia bacterium | reverse complement strand
TATCAAGGCTACCAACATCTTGGTTCCCATTTTCTTCTTTGCAATTTGCATAATTCTAATCCTCCTTTCGATTGATAAAATTATGATAATGAATATAATTATCATTTATTGATTGAAATTTGCCCAAAATTCAATCCAATCTAAAGCTGTTCTTTGAATTTTTACATTAAAGCTTTTTTACACCTTCACTTTTAGCCTCTAAAAAAATGTTCTACTACCGTCTTTAACCTATATAATATTATCCTCGGTCCGCTGTATTTCATTATTTTTTTAATTTCTTCTCTTTTGCTTTTTTCATAGCATCCACCTAAAGGACATTTGCTGCAAAAACTTTTTTCGTCTCCAAAAGGGCATCTATTTAATCTGGCATGTGCGTATTTTTTTATGGCTACACACTCTTTGCAGAGTTTTTCTTTTGTGTGGTGCTTTTTATTGCAGTATAGTTTTATCATTAATGTGATGGTTTCTTTTTCTTTGGTGATTTTGATCAACTCATACAAACCCCTTTATCCATGTTATAAACAACGTCTGCGATACTGAGAGTAGACTCTCTGTGACTAACGATAATAATGGTTTTGTTCTCGCTTTGTTCTTTGAGGGAATTTAATAAAATGCTTTCATTTAAACTGTCAATATTACTGGTGGGTTCGTCCAGCAGTATGATTTTTGCATCGTGCAAAAAGGCTCTTGCCATACCTATCCGTTGTCTTTCTCCACCGGAAAAGTTGGTGCCCCATTGATCTGCTTTGGTTTGATAACCGTCTTCCAGGCTCATAATGAAGTCGTGTATGTTCGCTTTTTTAGCTGCTGCAACGATCTCTTCAAAAGCAGCATCTCGTTTTGCTATTCTGATATTTTTTTCTATGGTATCATGAAACAAATAGGTGCTCTGAGTGACATAAGCCATGCTCTTTCGTAAGCTTTCCGTATTGATTGCTTTTATGGGAATATCTCCGATTCGGATATTCCCGCTATCTGCATCATAAAACCGCATGATTAGCTTTAACAGTGTGGATTTTCCGCTTCCGCTTTTCCCGCAAATACCGGTGATTTGGTTTTCTTTGATGTCTAATGTGATGTGATCCAATACTTTTTCAGTTCTGTATTTAAAATTGAGTGTACTAAGATGGATATTATATTTGTCGACATTTTGACCACCGCTTATTTCACTGACTAATTCTTTTTCTTCCAGCAGGTCCAATACTCTTTCCCCGCCGGCTAATGTCTGCAGTAAGTTCAAAGATAAGCTGCTTAATGCTACTACCGGTCCGTAGGAACTCATTAAGCAAAAAAGAACCATTAAAAAGCCGGAAAAGGTTATCATATTGTTCTTAAACATTAAAAGTCCTGTCAAAAGCATGGCTGCAGAAGAAACCAAAATAGCCATTTCAGTTATGGCATCGGTTTTTCCTTCGTAGCCTTTTAATTTTTTAACACTCTTTTCCGATTGATGGGTTTTATTTCGTATTTCATCCTGCCTTTTACTGCCATATTGAAATAAAATAATCTCCTGCATGCCTTGTAAAGATTCTAAGAAATGCTGGTTCATATCACCAACTGCTTCTCTATAGTCTCTTCCTATTTGTCTGCTGTTTTTACCCCTTATCCACGGTATGAGTATCCCTATGATGATATAGGCCGACAGTGCTATAACAGCTAAAATAATTGAGTATCTGCTTATGATATAAAGCATGGTGCAGCATGTTAGCACTGCAATGACAATAGGTGAGATGGTATGCGCAAAAAAGACCTCAAGCAATTCGATGTCTGAAGTGATTAATGCAATCAGTTTTCCGCTGTCTTTATTTTCCAGTTTGCCGGGTGCCAGCCTTCGCAGTGCTTTGAAAACCCTATCACGAATAAAAGCCAGTAGTCGAAATGCCACATAATGCCCTGTGTACTGTTCTATATATTTTAATATGCCACGGGATACGGCAAGTACACCTAAAGCAATCAATATGCTGTTTAGCGAGTTCAGGATAAAACCAGTCTCTATCCTCAGAATGTTCAGTAAGCCCAATATACCCAGAACAGTAATACCGATGGCTGCTAAATAACCCAGACATCCCATAATTATGGTAAAAATCAAAATATAGATGAGAGAATTGACTAAGGCCATCAATTTTCCCATGATCATCGGTCCGCTTCTATGCATAGCTCAAACCTCCCTTATACAGGCTTTCTAATTGTTTTTGCTTTTCATACATTGCTTTATATACTTTCCCATGATGGATTAATTCACTGTGTGTCCCTTGTTCGACTATTTCGCCTTTTAATAAGACATATATTCGATGACTACAGACTACATTTGCTAATCGATGGGTGATGATGATGACGGTCTTTTGTTTTGAAAGCTCTTGAATGACCTGGTTAATAATGGTCTCACTTTCAACATCGATATTGGATGTGGCCTCATCAAATATGTATATCTGACATTCATGTAGTAATGCTCTTGCCAAAGCCAGTCTTTGCGCCTGTCCTCCTGAGATATTGTGTGCATTTTCTTCCAGTTGAAATTCCAGGCCTCCACGATTTATGACAAAGTCATATAGGTTGACACGCTTTAGGACCTCATACATTTCTTCAGCAGTGGCATTGGGTTTTGCCATCAATAGGTTGTTTCTGACAGTCCCTTTAAAAAGATAATTTTCATGTTTCACAATACAAACATTTTTCATAATGGAGGTTTCATTTATATGGGATAATTCTTTACCCCCTATTTGGATACTGCCTTCATACCCTTTATTCAAACCCATGAGTAGACTTGCCAGAGTGCTTTTTCCACATCCAGATTCTCCTACAAGTGCTGTTAAGGTCTTTTCTTTTATTTTCATATTAATTCTTTTCAGCACCTTCTTTTTATAAAAAAAAAAAAAAAAAAGGTTATGGATTTGTATGTTGTAATGATTAAAATCAACATCTTCCAGCTGCTTTGAACAGACACGCTCATCTAATAAGCTGAAAATTTTTTTACTGGCTGCCATGCCATTCATGGAGATGTGAAAGAAAGAACCGAGAAGGCGCAGGGGTATAAAAAAATCACTTGCCAATAATATGAAAATCAATACATCTGAAATACTTATGCTGCCTGCTCTGAATTCTAAAAGAGCAAAAAAAATACCCAAGGCAGTACCGCCATAGGCAATCAAATCCATTACCGTAACCGAATTTAATTGCATTTTTAATACTTTCATCGTTATTTTTCTAAAAGTCTCTGCCTCTTGATTCATTTGTTCATTTTTGTATTGATCATCTCCATATATTTTAAGGGTTGTAAGGCCTTGTAAATTATCCAAAAAACTATCCCCCATAGAGATGTACTGGTTCCAATATTTTGAAAACAATTTATTGGCAAACTTATTGACAGCAATCAACGACAATGGTAAAAGGGGAATAGAAAATAGCAGTATCAAAGCAACTTTTATATTGATAAATATCAGTACAACAAACAACGTCAGTGGTGCCAATATACTGTAGAACAATTGGGGCAGGTATTTGCCGCAGTACATTTCCAGCTGTTCTATGCCTTCACCGGATATTTGCACAATATGAGAAGTGGATACCTTTTGTTTGTATCCCATTCCCAGTGATAAAATTTTCTCATATATCAGATGTCTTAACTTGTGCTTGACGTTTTGACTAATACCATATTCAAAGCTGCTTGTTTTGATATTGCAAAAATATCTTATCAGGATGGTACTGATCAATATGATAAATGTTACGAATATATCTTTTGTCATCATTTCATGCAAATAAGCCTTTTGTATCAGCGCAGCTGTTGCAATACTAAAAATAATATTCATAATCAGTACCATCCATTTCATCAGTATGGTAAGTAATATATATTTTTTTCCGTTGTCTATAGTCGCTATAAGCCTTTTATCTAACATTATCTAGCCCTCTCTTTTGCAGTCTTAACTCTAAAAAGAATATAGTAGTATTTGAATATGTATAAGAATATGATGAAGATTCTAAGGTGTATACTATCTGTTAAAAACAATGGAAACAACAGCATAAAACTGGCTAAGGACAGTGTAGATGCTTTTGTTCTAACGGTCATGGATCTATTTTCCACAAAGCTTTCTAAGTGGTTTTTATATATCTTGGTTTTAATAAACCAGTTATAAAATCTTTCTGAGCCTTTGGCATAACAAAAGGATGTTAACAGTAAAAAAGGGGTAGTCGGCAAAACAGGCAATACGATTCCAATTATGCCTATCAGCAAAGCAATGCTTCCTATAATGATATATATTTTTTTGATCACAACGACCACCTCCTATTCATTAAATTTGTCCGTCACCACATAATGGCTTCCGGTTTCATTATCTTTAACTATCCTGCCTTTGACATGATAGACTTCTTTCATTAATGCTTCATTAATAATTTCCAGGGGTTTGCCCTTTTTGTATATTTTCCCGTTTTTCATAACGATGATTTCATCACTGTATCCTAAAGCTTGATTGATATCATGCAGTACCATAATAATGGTGATGCCTTTTTTTCGATTCAGTTGTTTTACAAATTCCAATGTTTCAATTTGATAATATATATCTAATGAGTTGGTAGGTTCATCCAGAAAAAGGATGTCTGTATTTTGGCATAAGGACATGGCAATCCAAGCCCTTTGTCTTTGTCCTCCTGATATCTCTCCGATTGATCTTTCTTTGACCTCATATAATCCTGTGGTTTTTAAAGCTTCATCGATAATCCTATAGTCATCCTCCCCTAGAGGATCAAAAGTACCTAAATATGGGTTTCGTCCGTAAGAAACCAGCTTTTCGACGGTTATTTCGCTATCCACCACATTGTTTTGATGGACAATAGCTATTTTTTTTGCTAATTCGTTTTGTTTAAAGGTCTCTATATTCTTGTTATTAATGAATATACTGCCTTTTTGGAGGTGGTACATTCTGGTTAAAAGTCCTAACAGGGTACTTTTACCTGATCCGTTAGGACCGATTATGGTTGTAACAATGCCTTCTTTTATATGTACGGATAAATTTTCGATCAACTGCTCCTCTTGATGGTAAGAGAAGTATATTGCTTTAGCTTGCATGAACTTTATCACTCCTTTTTAACATGTATAAGAAGAAAGGTGCACCGATGATTGCCATAACAATATCGATGGGCACTTCCATAGGATAAGCAATGACTCGACCTAAAAAGTCAGCGATAACAAGCATGAGCCCGCCAAGCAGTGCTGTAAAAGGTATTAAAATCTTATGCTCTTTTCCAACAATGATTCTTGATAAATGAGGAACTACAAGCCCAACAAAGCCAATAATTCCAACCTGGGATGTGGGGACAACTGCAAGCAGTACCGCTATAACCGTAATCATAATCCTTTGTTGATTCACCTTAACCCCAAGTGCTTTGGCGTTTTTATCACCCAGTGACAATATATTGCAGTTTCTATATTGCAAAAAGGCTAATACCAGCCCAATCATGCTCAGTATAATCATAAATCTCACATCTGACCATTGTTTACCTGTTGTAGAGGCACTTGCCAAAGACAACATCATCATATTATTCGTGCCGGACATGTAAGTCAGCACTTTGGCTAATCCTTCAAACATAGCATTAACCGCTATGCCTGCTAAGATAATCCTCAAAGGACTCAGTGTATGCCCTTTGAAAGCCAGAAAATACACGATGGTGCAGGCAGCAAAGCCGCCTATTATACCAAATCCTGTGGCATAAAAGAATAAACCCGGTATAAAGGTCATAACCCCTGTCATAAACAGGCTAGCCCCGGCAGAGATCCCTATAATTCCGGGATCAACCAGCGGGTTTCGCATTACCGACTGAAGCAATAGCCCTGATGTGGCAAGGCTTGCGCCTGTAAATATTGAGATAAAAATTCTGGGCAGTCTCACATCCCTTATGATGTTAACATCTTTATTGGTTCCGGTTATGAGTCCGCTTATTAGGTCTAAAAACGATACCTGGATGGTTCCAATTGTGGTGCAAACAAAAACCATTAGGATTAATCCCATTATGGCAATGGTAAACTTAATGATGATATATTTTTTCTTCATAATAAACACCTATTCGTATAAGATATTTGCCAATTCCTCTAAGGCCTCCGGTGTATCTAAAGTAGCACTTACGTTAAATTGTGCATCATCCAGGTCATACACTCTGCCATTTTGTACGGCTTCGAATTTGCTCCATATTGGATTGGTTTTAAATTCCTCAGCAAATTGTGCTCTGACTTCATCTCCCAGGCCATGTGCGGTTCTAAGGATGATGTCGGGGTTGCTCATTAAAAGCTCTTCTAAATTCACATCAACATAAGGAACATCCTTTTGTTTAACGACATTTTCACCGCCCAGTAAAGCTACCATCTGACCTACAAAAGAGATTTCGGTAGATTCCATGTAGTTGCCGGGAAATCCAAATAATATTAAAACCTTTGGTGACGCTTTTCCTTCAATACTGTCCAGTGTTGCTTGAATATCTTGTTCAAATTCTGCTACAAGTTCTCCGGCTTCCTTTTCTTTGTCAAATTCTTGACCTATTTTTTTTATGGTTTTTTTAAGTTCGTCTATGTTTTCTAAATTGTAATACTCTGCTGTCAGCCCTGCTTGCTCCAGTTCCGGTTGAACAAGAGATTTTATGGTGGATAAACTTAATATATGGGTAGGCTCCAGCTGTGCTAATTTTTCTATATCGGGATTCATTGAGAGTCCAACCCTTTCTATATCCTTTGCCTGATCCGGTAAACCATATTGAGAATCCGGAACCCCTACCATCTCTATCCCCAACTCACACAATATTTCCACTAAAGATGTGGATAGAGGAATGATTCTATAAATCTTATCTGTCCCCTGATGCTTTAGATCATGATTAGCACTTGTTTCTTCTTCATTGCTGCAAGCCGTTATCCCTATAGTCATCAATATGATCAAAGCCCATAACATCTTTTTTATCATCTTTCACCTCAACGTATCCTTTTATTTTTCAATAACAAAATAAGCCCTATTATGATAACTCCGATACCAGCCAAGGTGCTTAAATCATCATTTTTATTTGAAATGTTTTCATCTGCTTGAAAAACTGCTTTTGATTCTTCATTGATTGTTTCTTTCTCATGAGAAGATTGTGCTTTAGGAATTATCTCTTTAACTGATTGCTCCTCTGCTGCTTCCGGTTCTTTTATCTCACGACCTTGTTCTTTGACTTTTTCCGGTTCATTTGCTTCATTAGATTCCTTTTCTGCTGTTTCCGGTTCTTTTGCTTCGCCAGGCTGTTCATCCTTGTCTACGGGTTGTTCTTCTATTATTTCCTGCTCATTTGTTTCAGCAGGTTGTTCTTTTGATCCTTCTGATTCCTCTTCATTTGGACTTTTTAGTGTTTCTTGATCAAAAGAAACACCAAAAGCTACATCTCGATCCATAGGGCCTACATACATGCCTATCTTTAATTCTGCATCTATATCATTCATTATGAATTTAATTTTTTTATGGTTGGTTTCTTCGTTATGGTAAACAATTTCATGAGATACCTCTTCTCCATTGACCTTAACCGAAAATTCACCCATATAATTTGTATTGTTAAACTCTAATGTTACAAATGTACCTTCATCTGTTTTTTCTATTAGAGTGTTTCTTTCCAAATATTTGCTGGACATGGCAACTCCTACAGGATTTTCATGGTGGGTCTGATTTTGTATGGTGTAAGTTCCATTTTCTAATTCCTCTGAAGCAAAACTATAGGATGTTGTCAATGTAAGAACTAAACATATGCACAAGATCAATATTCTCTTCATATATGACTTCCCCTTTCCAGGCAGCACTCGTATACCTAAAAAAAGGTGCAGCCGTAACGTAAGCTACACCTTTATTTATTTTTTAATATATCTTTCTTTTGTTTTACTCATTAACTGCTTTCATGACATCTTTATATGCCCAATGTGAAGCGTCAATATCTGTGAAAGGATTATTATTAACCATATAATCTTGAGCACTGGACCCAATGATCCTATTGATGACTGTTACGACTTCAGCACGAGTTATTTTGTTATTGGGTTTAAAGGTCTTATCTTGATACCCTTTCATATAGCCTTTTTCCACCAAAGCATTGATGTATTTTTTAGCCCAATGGTCGTTAATATCATTTAACTTACCGCCTTCATCTTTTACCTCAAGTCCCATTACCATTGCAATAATTTTGGAGAATTCAGCTCTGGTCATCTCCCCATTGGGTTTAATGGTTCCATCTTGGTAGCCTTCAATGATACCCCCTTGAGCAAACTTTTCAATGCTCTCTTTAGCCCACATGTCCATATCCTTAAAGTTAACATCCTTCTTATCCACATCATCTGCTAATTCTGTTATTTTATCCAGCATGGATAAAACTTCTGCTCTGTTAATATTATCATCGGGTCTAAAGGTCTTATCCTTATATCCGTTTACAAATTTCAAATCTTTAGCATTTTTTCTGATTGTAATTGCCCCGGAAATAATTTCTTGACCTTTAATATTGGTTTGCTTATCTCCTTCATCAGGCTCTAAGTCTATAGCATCATCCTCATCACCTAGGGTATTCTTTTTGAGCTTTATCCTTAGTGCCGGTGTAGAAGGCAGCATAGGTGTGATATGCACTCGTATGAAAGCTTCTTCATCTGGATCATCAAATTCTATTTCTGTAGTAATATATCTTACATCATCATCATTGAGATATTTTAAATTAAGCTTTTTATATTTGCCATTTATTTTCTGATAAAATTCTTCTATAACGTCTGTATACTTATACCCATTCATATTGCCATCTTTATTAACTTTAATAGCAAGCGTAATTTTACCGTCATCAATTTCTACTGGTAAATTTCTTGTTTCAAAGAATGGTCTAGCCATGGAAGAACTATTTTCATGCTCTTGAAGCACATCAATATCTACAGAATAATCACCATCTTTATCCCAACTATAGCTGTCGTTGCTTCCGCCGCCGTTGCCGCCGCCATCATTGGTTTTTGCCTCATACGTAACAAACTCTGTAAAGTGTTTTGTCTTGATGATTAAATTGCTTCCATCGTCATAACAATACTGATCACCGGTTTCAGTAGATGCAGCATTCTTTGACACTTTCTTAATAGGCTGTGCTACACCACTTTCATCAATGAAAACACACTCTTTTCCTGATTGTCCATTAAGGGTCATCATGACATAGTCACCAAATGTAACCGAGTTTTCACCACCAACTGAGATAGCTACAACATTTGATATATCTTTGCTTGATCCTTCTAAGTCTTCAATTGCAGCAGTTATTGCTTCAGTGTCTTCTATCAGTTTGGGTAACTGCAATACTTCATTGTCGGTTTGATAGCTTGTGCCTTCAGGAATTTCGAGAGTTAGTTGATTTGCTTTAACCACTTTGATTTTAGGTAAATTAACCCCAGATGCAATTTTTATTGTAGTTTCCTTGTTGACTGATGGTATTTCTACTTTCATCTCAGTC
>JAKSCF010000080.1 GCA_022360735.1 Clostridia bacterium | reverse complement strand
ATCTTAAAATTCTTTAAGATTTGCACCTGTAAATTGTTTTTTAAAAAAATTGTCTTATTCTTTGTAATAATTCATAAGACATCCGGAAAGAATGATCTCTTTTTCTTCATTGGTAATAGGCGCTATATTTAACTCAAGTTCCTTTACTTCTTCGCCAACTATGTAGGCCTTTATTGCTTCATTCCCTTGAGATATTGCCCCTCTGATATCAGGTATAAATATATAATCCCCATCTCTAAATTCAGGCTCTTCTTTTAAGATAAATGGAATGATACCCCAGTTAATCAGATTTGAACGATAGCGTTTCGTAGCATATTCCTTAGCAATATTTGCCAACCCTCCAAGAACTCTTTGGCAAGAAGCGGCCTGTTCACGTGCTGATCCGTCACCAGGCTTTATAGCATATATGGTACTCCCAAATCCTGTGTCAGATGCAGCTACCTCTTCATATCCTTTTATGCTATTAATTTTTTGAAATATTTCTTTTAATTCCAAAATTGCATCCATAGGACATTTACCTTCAGCTCTGTGTTTTTCCGCTCTTTGTATTTCTTTTGCTTTTCCTACGTAAGAGGGATCTTTTCGTGATAATGTATATTCTGCAAGCTTAATGGGATTTGAACGATAACTAGACGTTTCCCCTGAAGGAATCAGCTCATCTGTAGTGGTTACAGAATCTTTTATTACCGATACAACCTTTAATACTATATTTTGTGTTAACGCACTTATTTGAGGCCAATCTTTTATATTTGGTCCAATCTTTAATTCAGAGGAGCTGTTCTCATTTTTATAGCCATCATAACAGCGATTTTTATAAATATCTCCATCAAAATAATATTTTGGTTTTGTAAGGTTGACATCGATATCCGTTGCCGGTGTAAGGCATCCGCCATTTACTGCCGTTGCCGCTATTGATCTTGCATCCATGAGCGCTACAGATGCAAACTGACTGTCCAGGGGTTTTGAGCCTTCTCTGTTAGGAAAATTTCTCGTTGTATGTCTTATTGAGAGGCTGTTGTTTGACGGCACATCCCCTGCTCCAAAACAAGGCCCGCAGAATGCTGTTCTAATGGTTGCTCCTGATTTTATCAATTTTGCTATGGTCCCGTTTTCTACAAGGTTTGAAAGTGTAGGCTGACTTGAAGGATATATGCTGAGTGCGAATTCATCGTTGCCTATTGATTGTTGGTCTAAAATATCAACTGCATCACATATATTGTCATAGGTTCCTCCTGCACAGCCTGCAATAACGCCCTGTTCAACATATAGTTTATTGTTCTTTATTTTTTCTCTTAATGAATAATTCATATCAGAACTATTCAGAAGTTTTGATACAGCCTTTTCTGTTTCATAAAGAATATCTTCCAGATTATCATTTAATTCTTCAATGGTATAGGTATTGCTTGGATGGCACGGCATTGCAATCATAGGCTTTATTTTTGACATATCAACATATACCATTCCATCATAATAAGCCACCTCTCCGGGAGTTAATGCCTTATATTCCGATATACGATTATGTACATCATAATAATCTTTTACCTCATCATCTGTGGTCCATATGGAAGAAAGACAGGTTGTTTCTGTGGTCATTACATCGATACCGTTTCTATATTCCACATTTAAATTTTGAATGCCGTCTCCTACAAATTCCATGACCTTATTTTTTACATATCCATTTTTAAATACCGCACCTATTATTGCCAGAGCTATATCCTGAGGGCCTACACCATTTTGCGGTGACCCGGTGAGATAAACAGCGATTACGTCCGGACGGTTTATATCATAGGTCCTGTTGAGAAGTTGTTTTACAAGCTCACCTCCGCCCTCTCCTATAGCCATAGTTCCCAGAGCCCCGTAACGAGTATGGCTGTCAGAGCCGAGTATCATCTTTCCGCATCCGCTCATCATTTCCCGCATATACTGATGTATGACCGCTTGATGTGCCGGAACATATATCCCTCCGTATTTTTTTGCTGCTGATAATCCAAACATATGGTCATCTTCGTTAATAGTGCCTCCCACTGCACAAAGGCTGTTATGACAGTTTGTCAACACATAAGGTATATCAAACTTTTCAAGACCGCTTGCCCTGGCGGTTTGTATGATACTTACATAAGTAATATCATGAGATGTCAAAGCATCAAATTTTAATTGAAGTTCTTTTGGATTTAATGAATGATTATGTTTTTTTAGAATGGAATAAGTTATTGTCTCAAGGGATGCACTTTCTTTATCAGTTTCTTTTCCGGTTATTTTTTTTATGATTGTCTTTGAATTTTCTCCATCTGGTATGACTTGTTTACCTTTTATTAGGTAAACCCCGCTATCGTAAAGCTTAATCATTTTAAAATCCTCCTCTTTCATTTGAAAATGATTTGATATTATCAAAATATGAATAGGTTAAAAAATACACTTCTTTAATTAATTGCTCATATGAATGACTCCTGCTTCTGACACATATCGCTGCATCCTCATCACATAATAAGCATTTTCTTTTTTCATAACCTACAGCAGTTCTTGAAATGAAAGTAAAATCCTTATCTATGACATCAAAATCAAACAATCTGCCAAGAGGGTGGTTATCTTCAATATCAATTAAAATTTCTTTTAGTTTTATTACATCCTCATCGGATAAAATAAATGTCTCTGCCCCGGTTACACGGTAGTAAGATGCT